>WQVB01000092.1 GCA_009781815.1 Defluviitaleaceae bacterium | reverse complement strand
TCTAGGGTCTGCAAAGTTTAGAAACGCACCTTGTGTGGCTTGAGATGCCGCAAAATCATAGGTCAAGGTGATTATTGTGGGAGTGGTGTAAAAAGCACGACCCTCTACAGTAGCTGGGTATGATGCAAAGCTAAGTAAGCCAATAGGGTCTATAGGTGTTGTTTGTTGGTTAAGCTGCTCTATAGGCACTATGCGGCGTGCTTGACCTAGGGTGATTTCAAGCCAGCCGTTGCCCTCTCCAGTAACCACAAGGTTGTTGCCAGCCATATGCCCTAGATGATGCGGGTAGACGGTGAATGTTAGCATACAATAGGTTAAAGGCACCATATGTCCATAATTGCTATAACCTCTTAAATTGCCTAAAGAGGCATTGCCGCTGGCACGGTTGACATTTGTGGAGATTTGAGTGATTTCTACGGCATTGGTGGTAGCCACATCATATACGCCTCGCCTAAACATAGCATATGCAACAACAAACACCTCACCTGGCTGGTTTGCAACAATGCCGTAGGGGGTTAAAACCGCATTGTCGCTGATGTTTATTGACAATGTATCTAACCCGATGAAAACTGGGTTCATATATGAGTCAAAAGCATTGATTGTAAAGGGGGTTGCAACGCCTACTGCTATATTTTCAGCTATGTTGATTTGTATGTAAGCAACCTCGCCTGTTATGGAGTTGTTTATAACCCCGATGGCGTTTATAATGCTTCTTTGCCATCTGTCTGACACGGTGTTGATAACCTGCATAGCCTCACCTGGCAGGCTTGCTGCCATGGTTGTAGAGCCGCCACCATCCATATTAATAGCATGAAAAGCACCAAACTCTTGCATAAAAAGTGCCGCCTCACGGAGAGAAGCACCAGCAGAGTAGCCCCTGCCGTCTATTGTCATTAAAATCAATCTATCGCCTGCTTGGTTAAGGCCTAGTAGAGTGCGTGGGTGGCGTGCTGTGCCTCGGCTAACTGCATTTGAAATCTCCCCAAAGCTTAAAATGCGATACCCGCCAGATATGGCTGTGTGCACAGCATCAAGGTCTATATTAGCTGTGATGTTCATTTCAGCCCTTTGGCCTACGTAGAGATGATGCCTATAGGTTGCAAAGGTTTGGGGACTCATCACCACCACAAAGCCATTTTGAGGCACGTCAACGGTGAAGTGGGTAATAGCGGTTATGACCCCGTTTTGCACCACTACCTTATAAGAGCGACCAAGGCGTGCGTCTAAAGAGGCGGTAGATTGCAGATATTCGTAAGTTATAAAAGAAGGAAAAGCAAGGGTTGTAACCATATTAACCATACCTACATTAAAGGCAGGCTGCCCATTTAAAAGCAAAGAAACCTCTGGGCGTATGTATTGAATAAAAGCACCGCCGCTATGCATTACAAGGCTTGCCGAAGTGGCGTTTGGCTGGTTTAAGTCTTGATGGATTGAAAGATGACCATTTATAGCCTCAAAGCCAAGTGGCACAGAGTGGGTGCCAGCTAGTCCAAAAAAGTCTCCATTAACCCCCGCTAGAGCATCTTGCTGGTTAAGTAGGGTTGTAAGGGGTTGCTTTAAGCCGAATTCTGTTTGTGAATTAAAAACAGCAATCTCTAAATTAGGGTCGTCCATAGGGATTTCTAAGACATTAATGTCAACAATGCCCGCAGAGGTTACCCTTGTGCTTTGGTGAAGGTATGTGTTACGTGAAAGGCGTGTTGTTTCACGATTTTCGTAAAAGGTTTTTGCCTCCACATTGTAGCTATGTATAGTAGAAAGAATAGCCGCCACACCTAAAGATGCCGCAACTCCTTTTATAATTTTCTTCATAAATATTTCTCCTTTATGGTTGTCATCCCAAGCTAACTTTCCCTACTCGTCATCCTGAGCTTGACTCAGGATCTATGTATGATAGCACACAACCCCAATTAAGCCTGCCCTACTCCAATTAGATCCTGAGTCAAGCTCAGGATGACTATTTATGAGAATACGTCATGATGGGGCACACGTCATTCCGATTTGTATCAAAAGACACAACTTCCCCGTTGTCATTGCGGACTTGATCCGCAATCTCACTATACTGATCAATAAGGTATGCCTCACCCTGTAGGGAATGGATTTATCCATTCCGAAATTGTGTGCCTAGCTATGATAATAATCCTTCCCCAATATGGCGGAATGGATGAATCCATTCCCTACAGGGGTAGATGGGTAAAATGGAACGACGTGAGTATGAGATGGCGACGTATAACGCTTTACATATTAAATACAAAAAGGCTATCGTGTAACTATTTCATAATCACCCTTCACCAAAAACCAAGCATCGGTCAAGGCAAAAACGCCTCTGCCATCTGCCCTAGGGATTATGAGAAAGTGATTAGCCGTGATAGATGCACCTTGTTGCATATCTAACCCTGATGTGATGTTAACAATGCCGTCAGGGCCTGGCACATGGGCTTGGCCTTGACCAGAGCGTAGTATGATTTCTGTGCCCTCACCACCTATTATGGTTTGGCCAGCAAAAACTTGAACGGGGGTGAAGATGAAAGGCTGACTTGTAGAGCCAAGCAATTGGTAAAGGTAGCTTCTTGTAACGAGAGGGTCTTCAACGCCCCCAGGGTTACTTGACGCATTTGCAATCAAAAAAGTTCCCAAAGCTAGGGCGGTGGTGGTGGCGAAGGTATATATGGTTTTTCTATAAAATTTCGTATTTTTTTTCATTTGATTTCCTCCTAAAATTTATCCTAAAATTTAAGCATATATAAGTATTATATCATAAACTTTGGTCGAAAACTATTTCAAGATGATGACAAATTCCAATCTTGGCTGTGCAGTTTCTTCTCTAAACTACGCAAAGCTGCCACGGCCTCTTTATAATCAGGCATAAACCTTGCCACAATGGCCCAAAACCTTGGCGAGTGGTTCATCTCTTTTAGGTGTGCCAGCTCATGGATTATTACATAGTCGATAGCCTTGTGGCCAGCCATAATAAGCCGCCAGCTAAAGTTAACATTACCTTTGGAGGAGCAACTTCCCCACCTAGTTTTTGCACTATTAATCTTGATGCTTGCGGGGTGGGCATCCATTTTAGCAGCATACTCCCCCGCCCTTTGGCTTATATGCACCTTAGCAAGATGCTTGTAGATTTTAATGCAGGCATCTTTTATTTGCTGGTTATCGAGGTCGGGAGGCAGCACAAAAGGTGTGTTTGCCCCTTCTCGAGATGTGATGGGGTAATAAGAGCCACAAAAAGGTATGCTGTCGCCATAATTTAGTGAGAAAAGCTCCTTTTGCTCTACTTGCATTTTAGAAAGGGCTAGCTTTTCGTTTATCCAACCTTGTTTGGAAAATACAAAGACATCAATATCTTTTTGAAGGCATCTAAAAGGTGCTCTCACTTGAATTTCACCATTTTTGATGTAGATGCCTATGGTCTTGCGTTTAGACCTTGTCAGCTTATATTTCATCATTTGTCCTACTCGTCTTTCTTTTTTCATATATTTACATAGCAGATGGTTGCAAGGGCATCTCGCACCCCTAAGTCGTCATCCTGAGCTTGACTCAGGATCTAATTGGAGAAGGGCAGTCCTAGTTGGGTATGCACTATCCCACATAGATCCTGAGTCAAGCTCAGGATGACGACTTGATGACGACTTAGGTGTGGTGAAGGTGCTTCGTTACAGGTCTAATGACAGTAAGGGGAGTAGAAAAGTGGAATAGCATAAACATAGAATGACAAACGGAGGTTGGCGTAGAATGAGAAAAAACATTATAAAAATCGCCTGTGTTTTTGTTGGGTTAATATTCGGGGCGGGCTTTGCCTCTGGGCAAGAGCATTTAAGCTTCTTTTTACGTTTTGGGGAGCTGGGGCTTTTGGGCATTTTGCTCTCTGCCCTTATATTGGGGCTGTGCGGCTATAGTGTTATGAAAATATGCCTAAAGCAAAATATAAGGGATTATAAAAGCTTTATGCTTTACATCTTTGGGCCTCGCCTTGGGTGGGTTTTAGACCTTATAACTGGCAAATTTATTTTTGTTATTGTTGCCGCTATGCTGGCTGGTGCTGGGGCTATGGGGCAAGAGGTGCTTGGGCTGCCCTTTACCATGGGGGTTGTTTTGCTGGCGTTGCTTTGTTTTATTGTTATTATGTTTGACATGAAGGGAATTGTAGAGATAAACGTTATAGCCACACCCCTTTTGTTGGTTGGTGCTGTCGCTTTGGGGGTATATTCGATTTTTCAAGACGCAACACCCGCCATCGCCCTTATGAACAACAACGCCATGTGGCCCATATCTGCCGTGCTTTATGCCTCCTACAACATGATAACCACCATTGCGGTGCTTGCCACCATGTCCGTTTTGGTTATAAATAAAAAAACAGCCATGCTGTCGTCGTTTTTTGCTGGGGCGTCTATTGCCGTCGTGGGGCTTGTTTTAGCCTTGACTTTGATGTTGCATATAGGTGCGGTGTCTAACGCACAGCTGCCCATGCTTGTGCTGGGGCAGCAATTTGGCGTGGTTATCGGCTATGGGTACGCTGTGTTGCTGTTTATTGCCATTTTTACCACAGCAGCCACCAACGCATATGCATTGGTGGCTTGGGTGTCTGCTAAAAAAGTTGCTATTAGCTTTAGATCCCGCGTCAAGCACGGGATGACGATTATAAAGCTTTTGGTGATGGTGGCTGCTATAATAGCGGCTCACTTAGGCTTTTCTAATATGGTTGCTGTGGTATACCCTATTTTTGGCTTTTTAGGGCTGTTTATTGTTGTTGCTATAATTATTAAGGGTTTTACGAGGGATTAGACGGCCTCTTCTTTTTATCTTCATCAGGCAAGATGGCGTTTAAGATAATACCCAACACCACGGCAATGGCAAGACCCATTCTAGCCATTGGCACTTGAAGGTCGCCTATGGTGAGGAAGATCGGTGCTGCAAAACGCATACCAAGACCAGTTACTAACATAACCGCTATGATTGTAAGGTTTTTCGTCTTCGCCATGTCGATTCTAGCTTCAACAAGGTTACGTATACCAACAGCTGCTATCATACCATATAGCATGAAAGACGCACCGCCTATGATAGCATCAGGTATAGTGCGGATGATAACCTCAAATAGAGGGGAGAAGCCTAAGATAACTGCGAAGATAGCAGCTATTTGAACCACACGTGGGTTGAAAACTTTTGTAAGGGCTACAACGCCTACGTTTTCGCCGTAGGTTGTGCTTGCTGGGCCGCCTATAAGGCCTGAGAACATAGAGGCTACACCATCACCAATTAGTGTGCGGGCAAGGCCTGGCTTTTCAACAAAATCTTCACCTGTGATGGAGCTTAAAGCTACCATATCGCCTACGTGTTCAGCTATAGTTGCAAGGGCAAAAGGCACC
>WQVB01000091.1 GCA_009781815.1 Defluviitaleaceae bacterium | reverse complement strand
GGTCTAACGCTTGGAACGATATGAAAGAGCAGCTTTGTGCCACACTTCGCATACCCGTTGTGGTTGACGGGGTAGAGAAGGTGCTGCCGCTAACAGCCGTTCGCAACCTTGCTCATGATGCTAACCAAGAAAATCGCAAAAATGCCTATTTTGCCGAGGTAAAATCTTACCAGCAAGTTGAAAAAGCTGTAGCTGCCGCTTTAAACTCCATTAAAGGCGAAGTTTTAACGGCTGTAGCCTTGCGTGGCTATAGCTCACCCCTTCATATGACATTAGTGTCATCTCGCATGGAAGAAGGCACGTTAAAAGCCATGATAGAAGCCATGGAGGATTATTTGCCGTCTTTAAGACGCTTCTTCAAAAAGAAGGCGGAGCTTTTAGGCCACAAAAACGGCCTGCCTTGGTATGATTTGTTTGCACCAACTGGCAAAATAGACCTAACATATAGCTACGAAGAGGCACAAGAGCTTACATTAGAGCAGTTTTACAAATTTAGCAAGAAATTAGGCGACTATACAAAACACGCCTTTGATAGCGGCTGGGTAGACGACACGGTGCGTGAGGGCAAGCGGGGCGGGGCGTTTTGTGCTAACATCCACGCCATAGGGCAAAGCCGTGTAATGCTTAACCATGACGGCTCTTTCTCAAATGTTATCACCCTGGCCCATGAGTTTGGACACGCCTATCATGGGGAATGTTTAAAGCATGTATCTTATATGAATAGCGTATATAGCATGCCCATAGCTGAAACCGCCTCTACCTTCTGTGAGAGTATTGTTGTAGATGCCATTTTAGCAACAGCAGATGAAGACACAAAACGCTCTATTTTAGAGCAAGAAATATCTAAAGCATTGCAAATTATTGTTGATATCTATTCCCGTTATCTTTTTGAGCTTCGCTTCTTTGAAAAGCGTGCCCAAGGGGTGGTTAGCGTAGAAGAAATTAACGAGTTAATGCTGCAAGCTCAAAAGGATGCTTATGGTGATGGCCTTGACCCTGAATATCTGCATCAATATATGTGGGTAAATAAGCCTCATTATTACTACGCCGCACGTAACTTTTACAACTTCCCTTATGCTTATGGTATGATGTTTTCGAGTGGTCTTTATGCTCAATACCTAGAGCAGGGTGAGGCTTTTGTGCAAAAATATGATGA
The DNA here is from genome assembly GCA_009781815.1 of Defluviitaleaceae bacterium. GTDB lineage: Bacteria > Bacillota > Clostridia > Lachnospirales > WRAX01 > WQVB01. The sequence goes on along the minus strand of WQVB01000091.1, from coordinate 4,268 downwards.
CCTTTTAGCCGCCACGGGATCAGCATCTTTAGAGGCAATTGGCGACCTTGCAGGCATCGACGTGCGTCAAAAAGATTTTTGGTTAAGTGCTTTAAAAGTTATTGAAGGTAAAATTGATGAGTTTTGTAAATAGCCCTTTCTAGTTGTCATTCTATAATCACGCCATTGCATTTTACCAATTGTCTAAGCCCGTCATTAGACCTGTAGCAAAGCCCTCCCCTCCACGTCATCCTGAGCTTGACTCAGGATCTATGTGGGATAGTGCATGCCCAACTAAACCTGCCCTTCTCCATTTAGATCCTGAGTCAAGCTCAGGATGACGTGGAGGTAGGCTGAGTAGCGTTTCACTACAAGTCCGCAATGACGAAGAGTGGAGTGTCCTAAAATGGTAAATTAGATCCCGTGTCAAGCACGGGATAACGGCTTGGGGAATGGGATGACGACTTAGGGTTGCGGGGTAGCGAATGTATATTTACCTGTTTATCAACCACACCTCAACCGCTGGTTGATTGACACCCACGCACCTTTATAGTAAAATCAAGCCACCAAAAACCACTACACTAAATAAGGAGAATAACATGTCAGAATTAAAAATAAGAAGCCAAGTGGCTGAAGAGTTCACTTGGAACACGCCCGCCATCTTCCCTACAGATGAGGTTTGGCAGCAAAAGCTTGATGAGACAATCAAGCAGTTTAGCACTATCAAGCAGTTTGAAGGCAAGGTTACACAAAATGCACAAACCCTTGCAGACTGCCTAAAACTTAAAGACCAGCTAAGCCAAGATGTATCTGTTTTGTATCTATACGCTGGCATAAAGTTTGACCAAGACACAGCAGAGGCAAAATATCAAGCCATGTCTGATAGGATGGATAGCGTAGCAGCTGAGGCTGAGGCGGCAGCAAGCTTTATCAAGCCTGAAATTATAGCCTATGGGCAAGCTGGCATAGACGCCTTTGTGGCTGAAAACAAAGGCCTTGAGGTCTACAAGCATTACTTTCACAATTTGTTTAGAGAGCAAGCTCACATCCTCACCGCCGACAAAGAAGAGCTTCTCGCAAAGGTTTCAGAGCTAACTGGCGGCCCTTCTTCTATCTATGACATGCTAACAGATGCCGATATGGTCTTTGGCAAGGCACTAGATAGTGAAGGCAAAGAGCATGAGGTAACCAGCGGTCGCTATAGGGTTTTATTACAATCCCCCGACCGTGTGCTGCGTCAAAATGCTTATAAAGCCTTCTGGGCGGAGTATATCAAGCAGAAAAACACCATAGCCCAAGCCTTAAACTATTCCATCAAAGGTGATAAATTTGAGGCAGAGGTGCGAAATTATGAAAGCTCCCTTGCTATGGGCTTGTCAAACTATAACATCCCCAAAGAGCTTTATACAAACCTTATCGACACTATAGACAAAAACATGCACCTCTTTCACCGCTATCTTGACATTCGCAAACGCTGCCTTGGCGTAGAGCAGCTTGAGTTTTATGACATCTATGTGCCTATAGTTAAAGATGCAGACACAAAAATGGATTGGGAAGAAGCTAAACAAACCGTTCATGATGGTGTGGCAGCTTTAGGTGAAGAATATCAAAAAATGGTACAAGAAAGCTACGACAATAGGTGGATAGACGTCTACGAAAACAAAGGCAAAACCAGCGGTGCTTACAGCTGGGGCGTGTATGGTGCACCCCACCCCTTTGTTTTGATGAATTATGACGACAGCATTGGCGATATGTTTGTGCTAGCACATGAGCTTGGCCACGCTATGCACTCTCGCTACACTTGCGACAACCAGCCGCCTATCTATGGCAGCTATAGCATTTTCTTAGCCGAGATAGCCTCTACAGTTAACGAGACTCTCGTGATGGAGCATTTGCTAGGCAAAACTAAAGATGATGCAGATAAAACAAAATACCTCTACCTGCTTAACGAGTTTTTAGAGGGCTTTAGAAGCACCATCTTCCGCCAAACAATGTTTGCCGAGTTTGAGATGAAGGCCCACGAAATGGCAGCAAAAGGCGAGGCTTTAAACTCCACAAGCCTAAACGCCCTTTACAAAAGCCTGCTAGAAAAGCACTTTGGCGACCATATCAACATCGACGACACCATCGAGTTTGAGTGGAGCTTTGTGCCTCACTTCTATAGGGCGTTTTATGTGTATCAATATGCCACGGGCTACTCCTGTGCCATAGCATTCTCCAAAGCCATCAAAGAAGGCGGCCAGCCTGCTGTTGATAAATATTTAGGCCTTTTAAAGGGCGGCTGCCATGACTACTCCTTAGAGCTTTTAAAGCAAGCAGGCATAGACATGACAAGCCCAAAGCCTATTCAAGATGCTATGGATGTATTTGAAGATATTTTAAATAGATTTGAAAAAGCTTGCTTTGGCGAGTAGAATATAAAAAGTAACGGACGCCCATCAAAAGGCGTCCGTTTTTTGATTGTCAACTGTGATTAACTTTAATCTAATTTGAACTTTTTACGATTGTAGGGAACGCATTTATGCGTTCCGTTGTAGGTCTCTTGTTGCTAAAGGGTGGGTTATTTAGTCAGACAAGCAATGCGGAATGGATAAATCCATTCCCTACAGATCCAGATTAGATGAAGCAGGGCATGGTTGCGAAAATACATGGGTCTACAACGACGATATAACATCGCTAAGCTCCCCTATAATCTCCTTTTCATCAACTATTTTATAGGTTAAATAGGGGTTTGTGGCAATGCTAAACTTTAGCCTACCACGGCTTTCGGTTACGGCTTTGCTAATTGCTAGCGGGTCAACATCTGCATCAGGTTTAAAGGTAATAGTGATGCTTTGCCCCTTTTGCTTGATTGCGGTGATGTCCGTAGCGTTTGCCTTAGCCTTTAACAAAGCGATATCTAGCAGGTTTTGCATAGCTTGCGGCATTGTGCCATATCTATCTTCAATCTCTTCTTGCACGTCAAAGAAGTCATCTTGGGTTTGTATATGGGCGATTTTTTTATAGATGTCAAGCCTTTGCCCCTCACGGGGAATAAATGCGTTAGAGATATAGGCGTCCACCACAAGGTCTATAAGGGTTTCAAAGGTTTCTTTAACCTCCATGCCCCGCATCTCTCTAATGGCAATGTCAAGCAGCTTGCAATACATTTCATAGCCGATAGCATCCATATGCCCATGTTGAGACACGCCTAGCAAATTGCCCGCACCTCTAATCTCTAAATCTCGCATAGCTATTTTAAAGCCTGCACCAAATTCTGTAAACTCTCTAATGGTTTGCAATCGCTTTTCGGCAATTTCTGTGAGGATTTTGTCTTTTTGATACATCAAATATGCAAATGAAGAGCGACTGTGGCGACCCACCCTGCCTCGCAGCTGATAAAGTTGAGAAAGGCCAAGCTTGTCTGCATCTTGTATTATTATTGTATTGACATTAGGTATGTCAAGGCCACTTTCTACAATGGTGGTGCATACAAGCACGTCAATATGCCCTTCTACAAAATCCATCATAACGGCTTCAAGGTTTTTCTCACCCATTTGGCCGTGGGCATAGGCGACTTCCGCCTCTGGCACCAGCTCTTTTATTTTTGCGGTGGTTTTTTCGATATTTTCAACACGGTTGTGTAGGTAATACACCTGCCCATCACGGGCAAGCTCTCTTTTGATTGCTGATTTCACCATCTCTGGCAGATGCTCCATAACATATGTTTGCACGGGCTGCCTTTCGAGGGGCGGCTCGTTTAAAATAGACATATCACGTATACCTGATAAAGACATATGCAAAGTGCGAGGGATAGGCGTTGCCGAAAGGGTGATAACATCCACATTTGGCCAGGTTTGCTTTAGCCTTTCTTTATGCATCACCCCAAAGCGTTGCTCCTCGTCGATAATAATAAGCCCTAAATCCTTAAAGCTTACATCTTTTGATAAGAGGCGGTGTGTGCCTATCAAAATGTCAACTTGCCCTTTTGTTACATCTTCTAGCACCTTTTTTGTCTCCTTGGCCCCTTTAAAACGAGATGCAACCTGAATGTTAATTGGGTATTCTTTCATTCTTTGCACAAAGGTGTTATAGTGCTGTTGAGCCAAGATGGTGGTGGGGCATAAAAACACCACCTGCTTTTGGTCGCACACGGCTTTAAAAGCGGCACGTATGGCTACCTCCGTTTTACCATAGCCCACATCACCACAAACAAGCCTATCCATCACCTTTAGGCTTTCCATATCTTTTTTAATATCTTCCACAGCCGCCAGCTGGTCGTCTGTCTCTTGGTGGATAAAGGCGTCTTC
>WQVB01000090.1 GCA_009781815.1 Defluviitaleaceae bacterium | reverse complement strand
CTTAGGCCTCCCTACTAACCGCCCTTCACTAATAGCATATATATCATCAATAGACATTTGAAAATTCACATCTCTGCCCTCATTTTTACCACGCACCGCCATTTTCTTTTCATGAAAATTGCGGATGTGCTTGTTAAAAGGCAGGTTGCCAAACTCTAAAAAGCGTACAGCCCCGTCGTCATCCCTAGCAGGGAAGGCAAGGTCTGCGTTAAACTTGCTTGGAGCAAAGGGGATGTCAATAACACCAGCCTCAAAAGCACGCACAGCCCCCACGGCAACGTCTCCATCACCCATATCTAGCACCTTGTCTACAATGGCTTTCGTCTCCATCTCTATCAGCCCGCTTTCAAGGTGTACATCATGTAGCTCTAGCAGGTTTTGCCCACGCAGCATGTTTACCACCTGCTTTGTAGCCTTTAGCCCAGCGGCATTAGCCTCCATTGTAGGCACGCCCATAGCTTCGTGAGGGGTTTTAACAATAACCTTTGTAGCCCCTGCAAGCACAGCCGCAGCCGCCCCCCAAGATATTACGCCAAAGGCCTTAGACTCATCATGAGGGAAGCCCCCCATCCATTGGTGCATAACGGTGGTTACATATACATCTTCAAAGCCAAACTTGTCCAAATACTGGCGAGTTAGGGATTTTAGGGATTTTATAGCCGCCACATCTTGAACAATATTACCAAGCTGGCCATAGCCCACGGTGATGTTTTTGCATCCCTGTGTAGCGGCCAAAAGGCTCTCTATAATAGCTACAGAGTGAGATATACAAGGTGGCACAAGCGTACCTGTCAACGGGCCAAAAGGCTCTCTATTGATGGTTACCCCCGCCTCTTCATACTTGCCTATCAGCCTATCAACATACATCCAATCATATATGGTGCGGGTTAGGTCAATATCTTTAGAATATGGAATATTGTATGATATACCCCCACCCTCGTAAGATGTAAAGCCCCCCGCCATGGTGATGTGGGTAAGCAACCTTGCATCTGGCGTGCCATGCCGCACCTGCACTGGGCTTTTAACAGACGACACAACATTGCGGCACACCTGCACCCCGTGGTTAACAGCGGGGAAGCCATTAAGCATAGAGCGACCATTACGCAGGCTTTCGTCAATGCCTACTTGGGCGTCTTCATAGCGGTTGTGGCGGGTGTAGGAGTCTATTGTAGAGGGCAGCAAATCCGCCATACCTTCGTTTTCAAGGTATTGCAAAAGCTTGATATGCTCTGAAGGAAGGGCAACCCCTGCACGAGGCTGGGTTAGCGTTCTCCCCTCTTTGTCTGCCTCTATTAGCTTTAGAGAAAAGTTTTTGCTATCGTCAAGAGATTTTTGGTATAAAACCCCATCTTCAAAGCAGGCGTCTTCCCCTGTTTTCCAAGTTTTTAGCACTTCTTTTTCAATAGCATAAAACAAATCATCGCTCATTTTTTCATTTTTCAATTGTATGTCCATATATGCACCTCTACTCTTGAGTGATATTTTTCTTTAAGATTTTCAAAGCCAAACTTGGATTTTCTTTAACCAGCAAGCCCATAGCAGACAAGGTATTCTTTCTATCTAGCAAAATCTGCGGTGATGTGGGTTTTAGAATATTTATATCTTGCGGGGCTTTAATCGCCTCTCTCATAATGCCTTGGGGGTTTTTAGCGTTTATAACAGCCCCGCCGCCACCTATAATATATTTAACATCGCTTAGGTCTTTACCCTCTTGCAAAAAGGCTTCACCATTTGCGGTAAACACCTTTTCAAGCCGCCCCGCATGGCGGTTTGCAGCGGTTTTAATGGCATATGCGGCTACAAGGGCGTCTATATTTGCATATTTTTCATACTCCCCTAAGGGCTTCACATCAGGGTTTGCTTGGCATATTTCAAGCCACTCTTGCATCTGGGCATCATCAGGGTCTATATGCCCTTCTTCCACAGCCAGGTCATGCAGGGCTTTTAGGCTATATCTCATGCCTAAATCTCCCTCAACCGTTCGCTTTGCAAAAGGCTCTTTTATGCCTGTGATAAATGAGTTTGAAAAAGATGGGTCGCCACTTGCCATAGAGTATACATCGGTAGTAGCCCCGCCGATGTCATATGCCATAAGCTCCCCTAAACCCTCTTCGCCCTCAAACCCCTGAGAAAGCAGCCTACAAGCCTCATAAACCGATAACGGCGTAGGGATGATATCTGCATCCATCTCCTTTGCCACCTCATCAAGCCCCTTGGCTTTGATAATATTAGCGATAAACAAATCACGTATGGCCTTTTTGGTAGGGGCGATGTTGAGCTTGCCAAAAGACGGCATCACATTTTCGGTGATTATTGCCCGTTTGTGGCACGCTTCGAGAATCCCCATAGCCTCACACGCCGCAGAGCGGTTACCTGCAACTATCACAAAAAAATTTTTCGTTATACTTCCAAGGCGGGCGGCGTTTTGTATCAAAATATCCTTGTTGCCGCCGTCAATGCCTCCTGTCAACAACACTATATCAGGTTCTAAGGCGGCAATTTCTGCGGCGTGGGCTTGAGTAAGCTCATAAGCATATGTTTTCATCACCTTTGCCCCAGCAGATGTTGCAGCAAGCCGTGCGGCTTTGGCGGTTAAATCAGGCACAAGGCCGCTAGACACCATTTTCAAGCCACCAGCGGCGGAGGAGCAAGCATAACGCCCCTTAACCACAACATCGCCTAATTGAGCCAAAAGTGCCTCTAAAGCCTTGTCATAGCCCTTCTTAATGCCCTCAACAATAGTGGTAAAGGCTTTGGATGTAGCAACAACCTCGCCTTTATCCACATCCACCGCCATCATTTTGGTATAGGTAGAGCCAAAGTCCGTCAAAATGTAGATTTCCATCTTAGCCTCCTAATTGGCTTGTCGTTCTGATATGTCCCTTGGTGTCGCCCGAAATTCCCCTACAACTCCCACCCGATGCATCCCTTCCATATCGAAGCAACGTTTACCCACCCCGTTGTAGGGGAATTTCTAACCCCGAAAGCCGATAACCCCCGAGTGCAGTTTTAAGCCCTCCACGGGGTGGGAGGTGGCTGAACGCTCATGATGCACACTCACTGGGCGGGAGTGGAGGGCTTAAAACGGGCGATGCTTAACATTCCTAAAGTAAATCCTCTCTCAAATGAGCTATCGCTAGCTGAGGGTCGGTGCTTGGTGGATACACCCTATCATAGCCCATTGCTAAAAACCTCTCTTGCACCTGGTCAAAATCTTGCTTACCAACTACCAGGTTACCCCCTGCGTAAAGCTTAATGTTTGAAAGCCCTGCTTCGTCGCATTTTTCACGCAGGCCTTTACAATCGATCTCTCCATGGCCATAAAGAGATGAAACAATAATAGCACAGGCATCAGCCTCTACAGCAGCCTCTACAAACTCTTTTTGAGAAGCCATAACCCCAAGGTTGATGACGTTAAAACCAGCCTTGCCTAAGGTATAGTTTAAAATTTTGTTGCCCACGGCATGCACATCTGCCCCTATAACCCCCAAAACTATGGTCGGTTTGCCTTCTTCTAAATGCTTCATCTCAAACATCTCCCGCTTCTATATCAATTCTAATTTCACAAATTTTGAAAAATAATATCTTATAGGGCCCATATATTTTTTTAGCTTTAAATCCAAAGATGCCAATGCTTTTTCATGCATTTCCCTCTCTTCATCGCTAATGGCTCTGTCGCTATATTTCGCCTTATAAAAAATATATGCTATATCTTCCATAAAAACTTTCTCGTTTTCAAAGCTTATCACATTACGGTTTACTTTTTTAGCAAACTCCAAAGGTGTATCTGATGCCTGCGGCCTAAAGTGAAACTGCTTTAGATATTTTAGTATAAGTGCATAATACCCCAGCACCGCTTCGTTATTGCTTTTTTGCCGCAGCTTTTTCTCTTTGCTAAGCATATACAGCACACGACAAGCTAGAAAAATAATACCTATGCCTATTGCTATAACAATAGAGATAATAAAAGCCCTAAAAGTGCCTGTGCCTGTGTAGGGGTATTCTCCATAGGGTGTTGCACCAGATGGAGGCGGCTCTATATATCCGTTTGCAATGGGTTGTGCGTCATAGTCATCATTAGGTATATCAGCAGGCGGTATCGCCCCATAATCCACATTCCAGTCGTCCCAGTTGTCATCATGGTTATCTTGAAAACTACCTAAGTTTCTATCTCTATCCAAAAAGGGAAAAGGGTTAAAAGGCAAGGGGGAGAAGGAGAACACAGCCCCAGGCGGCGTAGGGTCAAACAAAGACCAGCCAAAACCTTCAAAATATACCTGCGCCCAAGCATGGCCTTGGCGGTTTATAACGCTGATGTAACCATCCGCATCACGACCGCCTGTTACAATAAAGCCTTCTACATAGCGGGTAGGTACGCCCACAGCCCGCATCATAGTTACAAATGCCGTAGCGAAAAATGTGCAATACCCCTCTCGTGCATCAAACAAAAACCAATCAACAAAATCTTGATCTAGGGGGGCGTTGCCTGGGGTTAGGGTATATCCAAACTCGCCAGAATATCGCAAAAAGTCGTTTATCATATTTGCCCGCTCAAGGTTGTTTTGAGCATCTTGGGTTATATATTGAGCCAAAGCTACAACCCGTGGTGAAAAATCATCAGGCAGCTGGGTGTAGTGTTCATAAATCCAATCAATCCTCGGCACTATATAGTTATTAATAAGCTCCAAATCTTCCACGCTTAGGTGAGGAAACACGACCTGTGCCCAAATATCATCTTCTGATGGATTTGCCACTCTCCTTACAGGGGCTTGCAAATCCTCACGCTGCAAGGCATCTAATAAAGCATGCCCCCCCATTGGCATCACATAATGCACCATATACCTAGAGTGCCTCGGCATCAAGCTTTGGGTTGTTATATTGCCTGCCCCATCCTCCAAAAAGGTCATCTGGCTGGTTAGAGGTACAATGCTTGTAACTATACCCTGCCCTGGCAAAAACACATTGTAGGAGTGAAATTCATGCTCTACAATCATGCTTCTTTCTGCCAAAATATTACTCCATAGCATATTCAACTTCAATATATCTAAGTCATTATAATCACCCTGCTCAAAGACCGTTTGTTGGTCTGCCAAGGTGTTCCTCCACCCATAGCCTGTGTAGTGGTCAAAGGTTAAACCAGATAGATACATAGGCATTATGTTAAGGCTCTGCTGAGGGTTTATACGTAAAGCTCGCCCATAGTTGGTGGTTACGTTGCCCCCAAGGCGTCTGCTGTATCCCCCTCCAAAGCCTGTTTGAGCTAGAGAAAAGTGTCTAGGGTGGGTGGCCGCCCTAAAGTTGTCGCTTAAAGCGGCAAAAGAGCGGGTTATAAAGTTGTCTCTACCCTCCGTCATGCTTTCTTCAGCTGGGGTGGGGATGATAAAAGCAAGAGCAAAAGCAAGGGCGGTAAAGGGTATAGAGTAAAGCACAAAGGGTGCTTCTCTAAAATATATATTTTTCAAGCTTTTTTGGTT
>WQVB01000089.1 GCA_009781815.1 Defluviitaleaceae bacterium | reverse complement strand
AGTTTTTTTGACAATGCCCGCCAAATTTTGTTATACTATAGGTTCAAGAAATTCAAAGAAATATTTTTGATGAAAAAATGGAGATATTATAGATGAACATTGTTTTATATCAGCCTGAGATACCCCATAACACAGGGGCAATAGGGAGGACGTGCCTAATAACAGGCACAAAGCTGCACCTTATACACCCTTTGGCGTTTTTTCTTGATGAAAAGCACCTAAGGCGAGCTGGCATGGATTATTGGGAAGAGATTGAGACATACGAATATGCCAACTTTGAAGATTTTTTAGACAAAAACCCCGACGCTAATATTTATCTGGCGGAGAGCTGCATGTCAAAGCCTTATACCGATATGGAATATAAAATGGGGGATTATATAATGTTTGGCAGCGAGAGCCGTGGCATACCTAAAGAGATTTTGGAAAGATACCCCAATAAGGTAATAAGCATACCTATGAACGAGAAGGGCAGGTCGCTAAACCTATCTGTCTCCGCTGGGATTGTGCTTTATGAGGCTTTGAGGCAGAATGGCTTTCCTGATTTGCATTAGGATGAGGTTGTCATCCCGCACTCCTGATTGTCATTGCGGGCTTGACCCGCAATCTCGGATCTGCAATCGTTGCTTTTTAGCAATTAGTATAAGTGAGATTGCGGATCAAGTCCGCAATGACGAGCTTAAGGGAGCGGGATAACGAGATAGAGTGTAGGATGATTATTGACAAAAAGGCGGTGAGATTTTGCAAGATATGCTAACGAAGGCTCAAAACGGAGACATTAAAGCCTTTGAGGATATTATAACAAGTTATGAAAAATATATATATGTGATAGCCTATAATATAATGGGCAATAAAGAAGACGCTATGGACGCCTCTCAAGAGGTGGCTATAAAAATATATCGCAACCTCAAAAGCTGCAAGGGTGAGAGCTTTTTAAAACCGTGGATAGGGCGTATAACCCACAATGCCTGCATGGATGCTTTAAGAAAGCGTAAGGGTAAAGAGACCTACTCTCTTGACGAGATGCAGGGTGAAGAAAGCGGCAAGCCCTCTATGCAGATTGAGGATTCAGCCCTTGGGCCTGAGGCATTGTTGTTGCAAAAAGAGCTTTCTGGTCAAATTAGAGATGTTTTGCAAAAGCTGCCCACAAACCTTCAAGCTTTGATTATATTGCGAGACATACAAGACCATAGCTATGAAGAGATTGTGCAAATATTGGATTTGCCTGAAGGCACGGTAAAATCTCGCCTTTTTAGGGCTAGGGCAAAGCTAAAAGAATTATTAATAGCGGAACAAATTGGCGTTAGCATGCGTCATAGTATATAGAACAGATGAGTTTGGAGGTGTAAACATGAAAAAAATTGATGAAAATATTTTTTATATAGATGATGATAATGAATTTGACGAAAGCCAAAAAGCTGCCTTAAAAGCCTTGGCAGAGGTGGATATACCCCTAGACCTGCATGAAAAAATGATGCAGGCTGTTATGGATGCAGATAAACCTAAAAAGATGCCTTTTGGGCGTGTTGCGGCGGCCTTTTCTGGGGTGGCTGCGGCTGTTGTGCTTGTTGTTTCTTGGGTTATTCTTTGGGATAATGATGAAGGGGCTGCTTTTGGAGATTATGACATGCCTATGGCTGTTGCAGGGGCAGGTGCTATGGATATGGCTGAAGACGATGCGTGGCACATGGAAGCTAGAATAGAAATGATTGAAAGCCATGTAGAATCGCCCTCCTCTTTTGCCTACTCTATACCCAGCCGCACTAGCGATATTTTTATTTTCGATAATTACGCAAGGTTTTCTGTGGGGGATTTAGAAGAGCTTGAGCTTACAGGTGGCTCATGGGCTATGAACTTAGGCGATACACATGCAAACTTTACGATAGAAGCTCTACAACAGGGCGTGCCAACACCCTTTAGATATTATGATACCAACGTGTTTTTAGAAACATGGGGAGAATGGCTGTCTCGAGAGCAAGTTATAACTGTGAGAGATGCGAGGGAAGGGATTGTTAGGCTTCAACCTACAGCCGACGGCAGGATTGTGGTAACCATGATGGATGAGGGGATGGTGCATATACCCCCAAGGCTTAGAGTTATTATCGAAACTTTTGAAAATTTTTATGCCAATATGCCTAGCCCGAAAGACTATACGGCAGAAGAATATTCTGCCATGCAACAAAACTTCCTCCCTAGAGGGGTGTTTTTTGAAGGGCATTATTGGAGGCCTCATGCCGCCTATCATGTTGATGAATTTTTAAGCCTTTATATCACTTTGCTAGAGCCAGAGCAGGTCGAAGCTTTAAGAAGGTATGAGCATGGCATGGTAAGAACCTATGTGCGTGATGATGGGCAGGTTGTGGTTGTTTTGAGAAGCTCGATTGAATAGGGGTGGACAAATAGCGTCTATATGATCATTAGACTTGTAGCGGAATGCCCTCAAGTCCTCCTGAATCGTCATCCTGAGCCCTTGGTTGAGCTTGGTTTTAAGCGAAACTTGACTCAGGATCTATGTATGATAGTGCATAACCCCAACTAGGTCTGCCCTTCTCCAATTAGATCCTGAGTCAAGTCTTACCCTTCTGCCTGCGGCAGCAGGGAGACCAAGGGCTCAGGATGACATGAGGGGCAAGGGAGATGGTTTTGCTACAAGTCCAATGACGAGCAAGCAGCATCAATGGGCTTTGAAACTCCTCCCAAAATAAAGGGCTTGTATATTTTCAAAGAATGTGTTATAATAGCGGATGATTTTATTTAATTGCCCATTTGACGGGCAAAAAAGAAAGGGAAGTTTTTAAAAATGGCAAATACAAGCAGAAGAAAAAAACAAGATAATATTCTAAGAAATGCTATTATAGCTTTTGTTGTTGTTATAGGGGTTATAGCGGCTCTTCTCATTCTCAACAACAGAAACCTTGCCTTTGCAGGCACGGTAAACGGCGAGAGAGTGCCTTCAACATACCTGCGCTTTCAACATATGATGCTTGAGCAACAATTATGGGAGCAAGAGCTGTGGTGGTTTTTTGATGAGGCGTCTATAGCACAAATGGCTTTTGATAATTTAGTAAATATGTTTGCCGCAACTCAACAGGCAGATGCTTTAGGTGTTTCTATGACCCAAGAGCAAATTGACGAATCTCGAGAGAGAGCAGCACAGCTTAGGGCAGATTTTACAATAGATGGAGAAGACTTTATAGAAAATATGGGCTTTAGCCGTAATGGTTTTTATGCCTTTATGGAGAGGCTTGACCTTTTTGGCCTTATAGCCTTAGAGGTTACAGGTGGCTTTGAAGTTGCTGGCGAAGATATGGAAGAAGCTTGGCAACAGTTTATAGAAGAAAACCACCTTGCTTTTTTAGAGCCTATTGTATATTTAGTAGAGTTTGAAACCTATGAAGAAGCAAGAATGCACCTAGACAACTTTATGATGACTGGCGATATGCACTCTATCATTCTTGAACATTCCCTATGGCCTTTGCCTCATATTCATGAACAGGACGAAGAAGAGGGTGATGTTGTGCCTGTGCCTGTAAACATTATGCTTTTTGAGCCTACAACAGAAGAGTTTAGAATGGCTGCGTCCATGGAGCCAGGGCAAACAACAGATGTAATCTTCTTTGAAAACGCCGAAAGCTATGGGTTTTTTCACCTAGTTGAGATTGTGGAAAATGATATAGAAGATTCTCGTGAGGTATTTGAGCAAAACTTTACAGATGTGTATGCTTCTGAACGTTTTAGAGAGTGGACTGATGAGATAGTTGAGCAAGCTGACGTAAATAGAAACGAAAGGCTGTTTGATGAGCCTACACCTATGTTTGACCTTGACGTGAATGATGATGACATTTTAGGTGATGAAGAAGCTGATGTCTATCACGACAATGCTGACGAAGAATACGAAGAAGAAACTGAAGAATAGAAGTTGAAAGGGGGTTTAATAGCCCTCTTTTTGGCATCATAGCTATTTAACTTGAAAACACCTACACCTCCATGGTTTTTTACTATTCGTCTTAAAACAAAAACTTAGTAGATGTGTGGATATTTTCAAGCTAAGCAGCTATAGAAATTGCGAGGCAAAGAGATGGATTTTATAATAAAGGCAGACGATGTAACTTTTGAATATAACATAACAAGCCAGGTAGATGAAGGCGACGAAAAAGCCCCTATCCAAACAAGCACAACAGCTTTAGATGGAGTTGATGTGGAGATTGCTAAGGGGGATTTTGTTGCGGTGCTTGGGCATAACGGCTCGGGCAAGTCTACATTAGCTAAGCACTTAAACGCCCTTTTGATGCCTACATCTGGGGTTGTTTGGGTTAAGGGCATTGCCACTAATGAAGAAGACAAAGCTTGGGAGATTCGCCAATCTGTTGGCATGGTTTTTCAAAACCCTGATAACCAAATTGTAGCCACTATTGTTGAAGAGGACGTAGCCTTTGGCCCTGAAAACCTAGGGGTGCCACCCGTTGAAATTAGAGAGCGTGTAGACGGTGCCTTGGCTGCCGTGGGCATGAGCAACTTTGCAAAAAACCCGCCTCACTACCTTTCTGGCGGGCAAAAGCAGCGTGTTGCCATAGCTGGCATATTGGCCATGAAGCCTGATGTTATCGTCCTTGATGAATCCACCGCCATGCTTGACCCTATAGGCCGCCGTGAGGTTATGAAAGTGGCAAAAGCCTTAAATGACGAAGGCATCACCATTGTGCTAATAACCCATTATATGGACGAGGCAGCAAGGGCTGACCGCATTATTGTCATGTCTGCTGGCAGGGTTATTTTGCAGGGTGTGCCTAAAGAGGTGTTTAGCCAAATAGACACCCTTAAAAGTGTTGGCCTTGATGTGCCGCAGGCGGCGGAGATTGCACATAAATTGAGGCTTAGAGGGGTTGGCCTGCCTGAGGGTATTGTTGAGGGTAGAGAGTTGGTTGATGCTTTGGCTGGTGTTTTATAATAGATAAATGCAACTTTACCTAAGTCGTCATCCCGTGCTTGACACGGGATGTCAAGCACGGGACGCACTAATCTAATCTAACCTTGTAGGGAATGGATTTATCCATTCCGTTATTGAGTTTGCATCTCTCTATCCTTCAGCAAGGCAAGACGGAACGCATAAATGTGTTCCCTACGGTGGTAAAAATTCCAAATTAGATTTACGTGAGCATGGGATGGCCCCATATCGGAGTGCGGGCAGATTGAGGTTAATTTCACGTCAAGCCTTATAATGTGTTTTGAAAGCCAGCGAGGAGGGATAAACCGTGGCTATAGAATTAAAAAATGTAACCCATATATATAGCAAGGGCACGGCCTTTGAGAAGGTGGCGTTAAATGATATTAACCTAACCATTCAAAAGGGCGAGTTTGTGGGGCTTATAGGCCACACGGGCTCGGGTAAGTCTACCCTTGTGCAGCATTTAAATGCTTTGTTAAAGCCCCATGTCGGGCAAATCCTTATTGATGGGGAGAATATAGGTGCTGACAAAAGCCGCCTAAAAGCCATACGTGCTAAGGTTGGCTTGGTTTTTCAATACCCTGAGCATCAGCTGTTTGATATGACGGTGT
>WQVB01000088.1 GCA_009781815.1 Defluviitaleaceae bacterium | reverse complement strand
TGGGTTTGTTGCATAATGTGCTATTAATTGAGTTGATGTAAATACAAACTCACCTTGAGGGTTATTTAGTGTGCCAGCCCCTACATTTTGCCATCTGCCAGTATATACCTCATTCGCAACTATTTCTGGCAAAGCAATCCTAGTGAAGCTAGGGATAGTACTTGTAAAATTCTCACCTAGGGTAAGTTGACGTAATGACGTAGCTTGTTGAAGCATGCTTAGTAAGTTTGTTGTGTTACCAATATCCCAATTAGAAATGTTTAGAACTTCAAGGTTGCGTGCATTGGCAAACAACCATGACATACTGCCTCTCACATTGCTAGTATCCCAATTTGATAAATTCAAGCTACTTAAGCCCGTCTCGAAGAACATACGCTCCATATGTAGCACATTGCTAGTATCCCAATTGGATAAATCCAACTCCACAAGGCTACGTGTATTAATGAACATATGGTTCATATTCTGCACCATGCTGGTGTCGAAATAATGTAAACCTTCTATTTCGGTTACATTTTGTAGATTAGTAAACAAACCTGATAAAGATTCACCAGCGGTGATAGGGCCGTTAAAGACAATCTTGTGGATATTATTACGGTGTGCATCCCATGGGCTGCGCGCGCCGTTAGTCCAGTTAATAAATCCTGACTCTACCTCCACTACACCGTCATTGTATAACACCCAAGGTGCACCATTTGGGCCAACCGTTCCCGTAGAAAATACCGCACGTGCTTCTTGCTGTGTTGGCGTTGCATGCACAGTAGTGTGAGCTATGGGCGTCATTGTTGCTATTAGTGTAAGCGCCATTAGCCCCTTTGCTAAATTTTTGATTTTACTTTTCATTTCTCTCTCATCTCCATAATTATTTATTTTTTTGCTCTCCTCCGCAAGTTTCATTATAACATGCAGCACTCTGGGTAGTAAATAGCGTTCCAATCGAATTGCATTTCATTATAGGTGAGTTACATTTTCATTGTCCCAGTTACAGATTGAATCAAGGTACTTATTGAGTTCTTCAGCAAAGATAGGGAGTGCATACGCATTTTATGCGATGTTGGCGAACCGCCTGCCTGCCCGATGGGTTCCGTAGCTATCATCCCGCTTCATGCTATTGTTTCTTTAACTTACAACGCAATTTAATATGCTAGAGATTAAAAAACCCTCAACTGCAAAGGCCTTATATAGCCTTGCTGGTGAGGGTTTTGTTTTTGTATGTCAAGTGGTCTGCTTGCTTATTGCTCTACTGGTTTCCACCTACCATATAACGTTACATCTCTTGACGGCATCCTAAATGTATCTGTTATAGGTATTGTCAAGGCATCATCAAAATACCAGCCAGCAAGCTCATAGTTAGATGAAGATACATGGTTAGCTTCTAAAAAGGGCAATATCGGCTCCCATGCGTTTATGGTTATTGAGGGCATTGTTTGATATGCCCTGCCAGTGGTGTTTGTGTTGAAGGATAGGGTGAAGGGGGCTGGCACTTGTAGGGTGTGATGGGCTATGCCTATTTGAGTATCAGCTTTGTCTACTATGTCATCTAGTATCTCGAAGTGGCTTGCCATGTTTATAATGCGGTCAAACTCCCCTAGAGGTATAAGCTCGCCATAGATGGCACGCTCTGTGTTGTTTAGTAGCCATTCGGGGGAGTAGGCACGGCCTGATTGGTAGACGCCGTAGCCTGGGAAAGCACTCCATAGCTTGGTTATGTTGTTGGAGAAGAGGGCGGCAATGTCGGATGAATCAAAAGCCGTTGCAAAAAAGCCCCTATCTCCCATCTCTTCTATATAGACAATGCCCAAAGTGGGTATATAGCCATAACCAATCTCTCTTGCGGGTAGCATTACACTTCCTACTGGTTGACTTCTTATGTAATCATCGATTATTCTTGCTCTCGCTATCTTTTCATCCAGCTCCTGTATTGACATGCCATAGACTTGCTCTTGCAATATTATAAAGCCTTCAAAACTTATGTTGGAATCTTTGATAAAATTTATCAAATTAGCTTCCCTTATATTTCTGTATCCATAAGAGCCGAGATATTCAAACTGCACTAGCCAATCATTAAAACTATTCCCTCCTGCAAGATCCATGACGTGTGTTGAAATCTGATAGGCATTCCAGCTAAAAACACGAGAATACCAAGCCATTCCATCGCCACAAGAGGTTAGCATAGATCCTTCTCCTATAAAAGCATTACTCCACAGCGAATATGTCTTTTGAAGAGGAATGTTTTCCATAAACTCTACTGTAAACACCTCTACAGCTTCACTTTCTTTTTGGCTGGCTTCTTCCAAGTTTTCTTCTATTTTTTCTCCATTACAAGCAGCTAGAACAAACAAAGCAGCCAAGCTCAGCATAAAAAACTTTAATCTATTTTTCATTTCAAAAACTCCTTATATTTTTTATAAAACCACATAACTTTTCACCTGCAGGTGTTTTACTTACCTAAAACTTGAATAATCTTTATGGTGTAACATCAAGCTATTAGCTATAATTATACCTTAAGCATCACTAGATTTCAACCGCTTTCAAGAGATGGAAATGGGCAACTGCATCCGTCATCATCCTGAACCCAAGTGTCGTCATCCCGTGCTTGACACGGGATCTATGCGGGGTAGTGGACACCCAACTAAGCCTGCCCTATTCCAATTAGATCCCGTGTCAAGCACGGGATGACGGTGGGGGCGGCTCGGGATGGCGACACTGGGTTCGTTTTACCACAAGCCTAATGACGAGATCGACGCTATTTGTTTACTATCCAAGAGATTAAATTAATTCATTTGCAAAACTAAAAAACCCTCAACCGCAAAGGCCTTATATAGCCTTGCGGGTGAGGGTTTTGTTTTGAGCTAGTGAATCGCTCAACTCATCGCTTTATCCTCTTCTCGATAAATACTAATATTGCGTTAGCTACAATGCCCAAGCCAACCGATAGTATAACGCCCCATATAATCCTATTATTGTTGTTGGTTTCTAGCCCTATTGTTACAAGCAGCCCAATGCCGCCTGCACCAATGAAAGAAGCTATTATAGCGATAGCTATAGTTGAGATGAGGGCTAGGCGTATACCTACAAAAATGGATTTTATGGATAGCGGCACACGCACTTTTAAGATTATTTGGGTGGGCTTCATGCCCATTCCTGCGGCAGCTTCGATTATGGCGTGGTCTACTCCATTAAGCCCAGTAATAAAATTACGCAGCAATATAAACTGGTTATAAAGCACCAGCACCGTTATAGCTGTAGCCCTCCCCAGCCCTAGCCCAGGTAGGGGTATCATAAGGGCAAATAGGGCTATGCTTGGGATGGAGTAGATGATAGATGATAGGTAGATTAAAAACTTGCCTATAGGCTTGAAAAACATAGCCAATATGGTGAGCATTCCTGCAAGGGCGACGGATAAAATAAGGGCGATTAAAACCATCTGCACATGCTCGCTTAAGGCTCGAAGCAATATGCTGTAGTTTCTTTGGGCAAATTGTATTAATTCCAATTTAAATCAGCCCTTCCCAAAGTTTTTCTTGTTCTCTATGGGAATTTATTAGAGCCTTTACAAACCCGTCAGCTGGGTTTTTTATAATGTTTTTAGGGGTGTCAAATTGACACACTTGCCCTTCATTCATTATAATCACCCTTGTACCCAGCTTTAAAGCTTCGTTAATATCATGAGTAACAAATAAAAATGTTTTCTTCAAGCCGCTATGAAGGCGTTTAAGCTCATCTTGTAGATGGAGGCGGTTGATTGCATCTATAGCACCAAAAGGCTCATCAAGCAGCATAATCTTAGGGTCAACAGCTAAAGCCCTAGCAAGGCCTACACGTTGCTGCTGCCCGCCTGACAGTTGATGCGGGTATCGCTTCAAAAACTCATCAGAATCAAGCCCTACCAGCGTTAGTAGCTCTCTCACACGGTTATCTATACGCTCTTTATCCCATTTTAGTAGCTTTGGCACAATGGCTATATTTTGTGCTATTGTCATATGGGGCAGCAAGCCAACTTGCTGTATGGCATAGCCAATACGCCGCCGCACCAAAACCGCATCTACATCCCTTATATTTTCTCCAAAAAGGATGATATCTCCAGCATCAGGGTCATACAAGCGGTTTGTCATCTTTAACAATGTTGTCTTACCAGACCCAGAAGACCCAAGAATTGTTATAAATTCACCTTCATAAATACTTAAGTTAACATCACTTACGGCATTATAATTTGCACCTTCAAACTTTTTGTATACATTTTTATATTCAATAGCCACAATGCTACTCTCTATCATGGCAAGGCCTCAAAAAACTCACGTGCCACATCTTGTACATCCCTACCATAAATAATCACTTGAGAGTTCATATAGAGTAGCGTAGAGGTGTTAAGATGAGGAGCTAGGCGATTTAAAGCATCAGCAATAGCTGGGTGCTCTCCCAAAACAGCATTGCCAACGATGGGGATGAGATTATAGGGCGGCCAAATTGTGATATCTTCTACAAGTAATGTAAAATAATGAGTATTATAAAGCTGTCCATCAGTAGTGAATGCAACGCTCACATCTGCAGCATTGGTGCGAAGAGCCTCATATCTAGCACCGCCACCCATTATGTCTATGCTGCGAAAATCAAAAGGGCCAAAGGCAGAGACCATAGCTTTAAGCCCGTCTTCTCGGTCAAGAAACTCCGCTGTTGACACAAAACGCAGCTGATGAGCATGGGCTTGTAAATCTGATAGAGTGGCAATGCCCAGCTCCTGTGCTAATTCTGCCCGCACTACAATGCCCTGCCCGTTATGTGCTTGGGTAAAATCTAACCATGTTATCTGATAACGCTCATAATACTCTCTTTTAACGATTTCATAAACATCAATAGGGTCAGTCATCAACGGCAAGCCTAGCACCGTTAATAAAGCCGTACCCGTATACTCAGGGTAAAGGTCTATTTCTCCGCTTATGATAGCATTATGTACCAAACCACTAGAAAGATTGTGGCCTGTGCGGTCTACTGCAAAGCCAGCATCCTCAAGGGCTAGTGAGTATATCTCCGCAATAATTAGGCTTTCGGTAAAATCTTTACTACCTACACGAATTACGTAATTATCACCTCTGCCACAAGCAGTGATCATCAATAAAAGTGAAGCCATAACAAGCATTGTTTTAATGTCTTTAAGCCATTTCTTTTTCATAAAAAACATCCTTTTATATTTTTTTATAGCCGTTTGCGGGCTTATTCACTTAACTTTCTTGTATCTTTGAAAAAAGCGGTCAAGCAAGCCTAGCAAAAACACCATCAAAAGCGATAGAGCTGCTACAGAAATGCCCCCTATCAACAACAGCTCGGTTCGCCTTACGATAAGGCCTTGAAAAATAATTTGCCCCAAGCCCCCTGCACCAATTAAAGCGGCTATTGTTGCACTAGCTACAATCTCAACCATAGCCGTTTTTATGCCTGCAACCATAAGCGAAAACGCAAGAGGCAAGCGAACCTTCACCCATACTTGAAAAGGCGTCATACCCATGCCACGTGCTGTTTCAAGCATAAAAAAGGGTACCTCTTCAAGCCCTGCCACAGTATTCATTAAAATTGGAGGAATAGCCAAAAAAGCCAGTGCCACCACGGCAGGGCCCATTCCAATG
>WQVB01000087.1 GCA_009781815.1 Defluviitaleaceae bacterium | reverse complement strand
CCCACCCCTGGGGCATCATCGCCTCTGGCGAAAACTCCGCCTACCCTCACTACCACGCCTATGATAGGGTCATCCAAGAAAAAGACATGATGATTTTGGACTTTGGTTGCCGCTATAATGGTCTATACTCCGACATGTCTCGCACCGTCTTTGTAGGCGGCATAAATGATGAAGAGCGTAAAATTTACAATATAGTGCTACAAGCCCAAGAAGCGGGTGAGGCAGCCGCTGTAACGGGTGCATACATCCCTGATGTGGATAGAGCCGCAAGAAGCATTATTGAAGATGCAGGCTATGGAGACGCCTTTTTAAACCGCCTTGGCCACGGCGTAGGCTATATGATACACGAAGCACCAGATATAAAGAAAAACAACCATAGGAAACTTGAGCCAAACATGGCCTTCTCCATCGAGCCTGGCATCTATATGCCTGGCAAATTTGGCATGCGTATAGAAAATATCGTTATCACGACGGCAGATGGCAACGAGGCCTTAAATAAATCCACTAAAGAAATTATCATTTTGTAGAAAGAGCGACGTTCCTTAGGCAAGCGAGAAAACTCCTGCCCCCTCGCTCCCACCCGCAGTGCTATGCCAAAAATAGTGCTATGCTCGCCCCACCCCGCTTGGGGGCAGGAGTTTTTTGAGGCAGCAAGAGAGCAATGGAAAGCACAGCTGCACACTTGATGCTGCAATTGAGATTTTCCGCCCCCGAGTGGGGTGGGGCGAGCATAGCACTATTACAGTTATAACACTTAGGGTGGGAGCGAGGGGGCGGAAAATCGGGTTCGCCTCCGCTAAACTCAAAAAAATCCAAAGGCTATATCAACAATGATATAGCCTTTTATAGCCCTTCAAAAAAAATAATTCAAAAAACTATTGACAACACCTTTCATATGTAATATAATTATTACATATGAAGCATTAAGATATTTATTTAATGCCCATAAATAAAATTTTGGAGGAGCTTTATGAATATGAATAATGAGCATGGCCTCTTTATAGGAGTAGCCATATTCGGCCTTATTGCAGTAATTATTGCTGCGGTTGTTATTGCAATCATCATAACGGCAGGAAAGGTGAAACGTTCTCAAATTTCATCCATCAGCAACCATTCTTTCGATGAGCTTGCAACAGAATTGCGAGAAAAAAACGCCAAATTAGAGGCGGAGATGGTCGAGATAAAGGAAACTTTGGCGTCCATCAACAAAATGATGAAAGAAATTGATTAGCATGAATAGCTATGAGGATTACACAAAGCTATTTGACGCCCTCTCTCACCCTATGAGGGTCAAGATCGTCGGCATTTTGGCAGGCGGCAGAAAGTATGTTAGTGAGCTGGCAAAGGAGCTAGAAATGAGCCGCCCCCTCCTCTACATGCACCTTAAAAAGCTTGAAGGGGCATCTTTGGTGGTGGATTCTTACGAGATTTCAGAAACAGGCAAAACCATGCGTTTTTTTGAGCTAAAGCCCTTCGACATTCACCTATCCCCATCCACCCTACAAGACCTTGCTGCCACAATCCCCATAGACGCACAAAAAAGCAAATAAAAAACCGACAAGACAATATAAACGTCTTGTCGGTTTTTTACTACTCTCAACCATTGTCATCCCAATTTACTTTTTTAGAGCACTACACTCTTCGTCATTGCGGACTTGATCCGCAATCTCACTTATACTAATTGCTAAAAAACAACAATTGCAGACCTAGAGATTGCGGATCAAGTCCGCAATGACATAAAAAACATTACCTCACATGCCTTGCCGACGTCTCTATCAACGTGTTTTTCAAGTCCGCCTCGATTTTCTCAAGCTCAACAGCAGCCTCTTTGCGGCTTTGGGTGCCTTTTTCTTGTATATCAATCACAGCGTGGATAGTCTCGATAAGGTTTTCGTTCACCTTCTTGACCGTGTCGATAGACACAATGCCAGCCTGTGCGGCCTCTGCCGCCTGTATGGTGGATTGCTTTAGCAGCTCGCTATTTTTCTCAAGCAGCTTATTTGTCATGTCTGTAACCTGCTTGTTAGCCTCCATAGCCTTTTGGGTGCCAGCAAGCCCAAGGGCGATAACCATCTGGTTTTTCCATAAAGGTATAGCATTTACGATGCTGGAGTGTATCTGCTCTGAAAGAGAGATGTTGTTGCCCTGCACCAAACGTATTTGAGGCGACATTTGGATGGATATCATGCGAGTTAGCTTCATGTCATGGAGCTTTTTCTCAAAGCGGTTGGCGGTGTCTATCATGTCGTTAAGCTTTTGCACCTGCACCTCATCTGCCCCTTGTTGCACCAAGGCCTCCTGTTGAGGGATGTTTTCTTGCCTAAACTGGGCAAGCCCCTCTTTGCCCGCTATAATGTGCAATGTTAACTCTTTTAGATAGTCCATATTGGTTTCAAAAAGCTGATCCAGCATGGCATTGTCTTTTTGCAAGCCTCGCTGGTGTTTTTCTAAATTGCGAACAATGCCGTCAATATTTGTCTCAACTTTGGAATATTGAGCTATCATTGTGGAGGCTTTCTTTTTAGTGTTCTTAAACAAGCCTTTTAAGCCTTTAGCTGGCTCTGTTTCAGGGTCAAAGTCTTTAATATTAGCCACGAGGCTTGATAAATCCTTGCCCACAGCCCCTAAATCTTTATTACGCACGCTAGCCAACACCCCGTCAGAAAACTGGGCAACTTTGTTTTGGCTTGCTATCCCATAGCTGGCTATAGCGGTGCTGCTAGACATGTCTATCCCTTGGATGATTTCTTGAACCATGCCCTTTTCCGCCTCATCCAACACATCTAGGGAAAACTGCAAACTCTCGGTTACAATGCTTTCTGCACCAATTTTCGCTTCTTCAAGGCTATACTTTTCCATTTTACATCCTCCTTATTTTTTCTTAGTTATAGCAGATAAATCCCACTTCTTGCCAAACGTTGTACCTGTAGAGGTGTTGTGGGCTGGCTTGGCTTTGGATGGCCCGCTTGCAAAAGGCTTTCTTTCATAGGTGTCTTCGCTAGCACCTCTTTTGCCCTCTTCAATCTCTAGCAGCTCTTCAGGTATTTCTTTAATAAACCTTGACGGCGGGTTATACTTTGTCTCTCCAAAGCTCATTCTACGCATAGCACAGCTAATATATAGTCGTTTTTCCGCCCTTGTAATTCCCACATAGCATAGGCGACGCTCTTCTTCCATTTCATCCAAAGTGCCTACAATTGCCCTACCTCCTGGAAAAATCCCCTCTTCAAGACCAGGCAAAAACACTATGGGGAACTCTAAGCCCTTTGAAGAGTGAAGCGTCATCAACGTAACCGCATCGTCATCTTCCTTTAACGCATCAATATCTGCAACCAAAGCCACCTCTTCCAAAAAACTTGCCAAATCAGGAAATTCTGTAGCATTATCTTCAAATTCGCTAACTTTGTTAACAAGCTCCACAAGGTTGCCGCCTCTATCTGTGCCGTTTTGAGCATCTTCTGCAGCAACAGCCTCTTTATAGCCTGATTTTATCAAGATATCTTCCATAAGCTCAAACAGAGACAGCTCCGTAACAGACCTTCGCAAGCCTTCTATAAGCTCCACAAACCTAGCCACAGCGTTGTTTCTGGCAGAATTTTGAGAAAACTCACTAGCTCGCTTTAAAGCCTCATAAAACTTTATATCATGCTGAGCAGCCACACTCTCAAAAAACTCCACAGCAGCGTCGCCAATAGCTCTTTTCGGCACATTTATAATACGCTTTAGAGATATATCATCATGTGGGTTGTTAACGGCTCGCATATAAGCCAAAGCATCTTTAACCTCTCGCCTCTCATAAAACCTCAAACCACCATATATACGATATGGTATGTTTTTTTGCACCAATTTATCCTCAATAACCCTTGATTGGGCGTTTGTGCGATAAAGTATGGCAAAATCTTTATAAGTATTGCCACAAGCCTTGCCTTCTTGTATCTTGCTTAAAATATACTCCGCCTCGGCAAGGTCGCTTTCGGCTTTAAAAAACTTTATAGCCTCGCCGCCATCCCTCTCCGTCCACAAAACTTTACCTTTGCGGCCGTCATTGTTACCGATAACCTCATTGGCAGCCTGCAAAATCTTAGCGGTAGAGCGATAGTTTTGCTCAAGCTTGATAGTCGTCGCCCCTTTAAAATCCTTCTCAAACTCTAAAATATTGCGGATGTTTGCCCCACGCCAGCCATATATGCTTTGGTCATCATCCCCCACTACGCAAATGTTGCCATGTACCGATGCTAAATGACGCACAAGGTTATATTGAGCCGTGTTGGTGTCTTGATACTCATCCACCATTATATATTTAAAGCGGCGGGCATACTTCTCCAACACCTCGGGGTGCTTTTCAAAAATCTCCAGCGTTTTTAGGATGATATCATCAAAATCCAAAGCATTGTTGCTGCGCAAATGGCCTTGATATTTAGCATAAATCTTCGCCACTATCTCTTCTCTAAAGCTGCCCGCCGCCCTTTTTGCAAAGGCCTCAGGCGACAGCATCTCATCTTTAGCTTGGCTTATATTATGTAGCATAGTTTTCGGTGCATATATCTTATCGCTTAAATCAAGCTCCTTTAGCACAAACTTCATCAAACGGGTTACGTCGTCTGCATCATAAATGGTGAAGGAGTTGTCATAGCCCAAATGGTGTATCTCTCGCCTTAAAATACGCACACAACAAGAGTGAAATGTAGCCACCCACATATCATCTGCCCCAGCTGGCATCAAAGCCGATATCCTCGCCTTCATCTCCTTCGCCGCCTTGTTTGTAAAGGTGATGGCTAGTATGTTATAGGGCTGTGCTAGGTGGCTTGCTATATATGCCATTCTGTGGGTTAGCACCCTCGTTTTGCCGCTGCCCGCCCCCGCTATAAGCAACAAAGGCCCCTGGGTATGCAGCACCGCTTCTTTTTGCATGGGGTTAAGCCCCGCCGTAAAATCTATATTCAAAATAATACCTCCAAAAATTGTTGTTATGTTAATTATAACCTTTGACGGGCATATTGTAAAGAGGCATTAACCTCTGGGTGTGGGCAAAATGCATTGACGCCCTTCTCGTAATCCCTATACAAACTGGGGGCACGTCAATCTAATCTGACCTTTTCACCACCGTAGGGAACGCATTTATGCGTTCCGCATTGCCTTACTGAAGGATAAAAAGGTGCGAATCCAATAACGGAATGGATAAATCCATTCCCTACAAGGCTAAATTAGATTCACGTGAGCCAAGAACGACAATATGATAGTATCACAAAGAAAATTCTGGACAAACTAACTTGGAGGTGAGTTTTCATGTTTTTATTAATCATGGGCATTATGGCTGGCACATTAAGTGGGCTTTTAGGCTCTGGCGGCGGCATCGTCGCTGTCTTTTCTCTGCGTAAAATTTTAAAAGGCGACGTTTCAAGAGCTCATGCCACCTCCATCGCCATCATGCTACCCATCGCCATCGTCTCCACAATAATCTACCTAATAAAATATGACGTTGATATAATGCTAACCACATGGATAACCCTTGGAGGCATAGCGGGGGGCATCATAGGTGCTAAGCTTTTGGTGAAACTTTCATCAAAATGGATACACAAGCTCTTCGGGGCTATTATGATTACAGCCGCTATTCGTATGTTTTTTGGAT
>WQVB01000086.1 GCA_009781815.1 Defluviitaleaceae bacterium | reverse complement strand
GCATAACCCTAAATTAAGGTATGTACTAGCCCACATAGATCCTGAGTCAAGCTCAGGATGACGTTGTCGGGATGCTGTTTTGCTACAAGTCTAATGGGAATTAAGTCTGCAACGACCCATTGTGCTGGCACGGTACGATTAGAAATGCATTCTACCTACTCTAATTTTATTTAAAAAGCCACCTCGACGTTAATGTTGCCGAGATGGCTTTTTGTTTTGCTTAATATGTTGAGTTACTAGTCTTGCTTGTTTACTTTGTTTGCAGCTTCTTTTTGGATTAAGAAAGCTACAGCAGCTGCACCAAGGGCAACAGCGAGGATAAGCCAAGTTCCAAAACTAACAAAAGACATTCCAGCTCCTGAAGCGTCGATGAAGATGTTGATAGCACCGAGAACACCAAGGCCTGCAAGACCAAGCATTTGCTTTGCGTCTTTAGCAATAAAGCCAACGATAGGCATAGCAATAAAAACAACTAAAGTTGCATAAAGCAATATTGCGTCAAACCATACGCTAAGCTCTCTAGCAAGAGTTGCTAATTGCCAGCTAGTGAAAGAGCCAAGGAAAGGTAATTCTACAACTGGAACAATAAAGAATAGTGCAGCAAGTAAGGCACCAAGGCCTACGAAAACCCATTTGAACATTTTAAACACTCCTTAAAAATTTTATGTTTATTTCTTGTATTAAATTAGCCTTAAAACGATAACAAAAAACGCAAAAATTTGTTGCAGGGCAAAAAACATAATGTACCTAAATACATATAAAATTTTAAGCCAAAGCATCACGGAAAGGAGGCAAGTTTTGTTGTTGTTTTGTGGTTAATTTAATATAGCTATAAGATTATACAACAAAACAAATAAAAATGCAAGATTTATTTTTCGACGGGAATGGACAAGGGTGGTGATGCTCCTAACGTTATGATTGCTCATCCCCCTAGTCGTCATCCTGAGCTTGACTCAAGATCTATGTATGATAGTGCAACCCCAACTAGGACTTCCCTTCTCCAATTAGATCCCGTGTCAAGCACGGGATGACGACTAGGGGGGTCGGTTTAGCTACAGGTCTATCAGGGGCTTGACCCGCAATCCCCCCGCCTTCATAACACTACTTCGGTTATTAGTTATCTCACAACCGAACCCTTTAGGAAGGAAGGGGATTGCGGATCAAGTCCGCAATGACGATGCGAGTGCAAATCGGAATGACGTGAATGCGGGATGACGAGCGGAGGTATGATTGCCAACCTCATCTTCTAATGCTAAGCCAGCAATTTCAACGACCTATAACTCTAATGAAGGTACAGCGTTTAAGCTTAAGGCTGCAAACTTCCCTTGGCGATGATATACATGGGCTGCCATTGCTATCATGGCGGCGTTGTCGGTGCAAAAGATGGGTTTGGGTATGTGAAGATGCACACCCTCCCTTTGGCAAGCTTGTTGCAGAGATGCCTTAAGCTGGCTGTTGCAAGCCACGCCGCCTACCACGGCAAGCCTTGTAGAGTTGGTTGCTTGGCAGGATTTTATTGCCTTTTGGGTGAGAATATCTACCACAGCTTCTTGAAAAGATGCGGCAACATCTGCGGGGTTAATATCCTCTCCTTTCATTTTTGCGGCGTTAAGGTAGTTAAGCACGGCGGATTTTAATCCCGAAAAGCTAAAATCTAGCCCAGCATCTGCCTTAGGGCGGGGGAAGGGTATGGCGTGGGGGTTGCCTAGTTTTGCTAGGCGGTCTATCTCTACCCCACCTGGGTAGGGCAGACCCAACGTGCGAGCCACTTTGTCAAAGGCCTCACCTGCTGCATCGTCTGCGGTTTTGCCTAGCACCTCATATTTGCCATAATCCTTAACATGAACCAGGTGGCTATGCCCGCCAGATGCGATTAAAGCTACGAAAGGGGGTCTAAAATCTACATTTTCAAGATAGGCTGAGGCTATATGCCCTTCAAGGTGATTAACCGCTATAAGAGGCAAATTTGCCGAATAAGCCAAAGCCTTTGCAAAGTTGAGCCCCGTAAGCAAAGCACCAACAAGACCAGGGCCATAGGTTACGGCTATGGCGTCTATGTGGCTTAAAGCCACGCCAGCATCAGAAAGGGCTGTGGCCACCACGTGGTCGATTTTTGCTATATGGTTGCGGGCGGCTATTTCAGGCACGACCCCTCCATATATCTTATGTATGTCTATTTGGGAATATATCACATTAGACAAAACAACCCCATCACAATTAACCACAGCTGCCGCTGTCTCGTCGCAAGATGTCTCTATTCCTAAGATTTTTATTTGCATTTTCTCGACTCTTTCTCTAATTATGTCGCTGTAGGGAAGGGATTTATCCCTCCCTTCACTGTTTGTCTTAGCCATGATAACAATCCTACTCGAATCATAGCGGAAGGGATAAATCCCTTCCCTACAGGTGCTATTTAGCAGGCTAATTTTATTTTGTATTTTTTATTTTAGCAAGAACTTCTTCAAAGTATGGAGGCTTGAGCGTTCCAAAGAGCATATCTTTACCGTCTATGGGGTGTTCAAAGCCCAAAAAGCAAGCGTGGAGAGCTTGCCCCTCTAAGCCAAAGTTTTGCTTGGCGTTGCTATATATAGGGTCGCCCAACACGGGGTGGCCAATATGTGCCATGTGAACACGTATTTGATGGGTGCGTCCAGTTTCTAGGGTTGCTTGGATTAAAGAATGACGAGGGAATGTCTGCAAAACCTCATAATGGGTTACAGCCCGCTTGCCATCGGGGTTCATCGCCATTTTTTTGCGATGGATTTTGTGGCGGCTGATTGGGGCGTCTATTGTGCCTTTGTCTGCTTTAGGTCTACCATGTATGATAGCCACATATTGTCTATCTATGCTATGGTTGGCAAACTGCACGGCTAAGCCATTGTGAGCAGCATCGCTTTTTGCCACCACCAATATGCCTGATGTGTCTTTGTCTATACGATGAACAATGCCTGGTCGCATAACTCCCCCAATGCCTGAAAGAGAGCCCCTGCAATGATACAAAAGAGCATTGACCAAGGTGCCGTCTTCGTGGCCTGCAGAGGGGTGCACAACCATACCTTTGGCTTTGTTGACGATTAGGATGTGGTCGTCTTCAAACAAAATATCTAGAGGGATGTTTTGGGGCAGCACCCCCGCTTCTTTAACCTGGGGCAGGTTGATTGCTACTTTATCCCCCATTCTAAGGGCATAGCCTGCTTTGGAGGGCTTGTTATTTACCAATATATCGCCGCTAGATATAAGGTTGGCCACACGATTGCGAGTTAAACCGCTAAGGCTTTGGGCGAGCTTATCTAGCCTTTGCCCTATGTCTTTTTGGTTTTCTACTATAAATTTATCCATTTTTCTTTACAGGTTTTTCTGGCGGCAGCATCATCAAAAGACCTAAAATAGGTATAGATACAACCAAGAAAATATCCGCCACATTAAAAACGGGGAAGTTGATGAAGCTAAAGAAGAAAAAATCCACCACATAGCCTTGCATCAAGCGGTCAACAAAATTGCCCAAGGCACCCGCCGCCAGCACCAAAAGCAACACCCTTTGAGCTTTGACAAAGCGGCCTTCTGGCATTTTTATATAATAATACACCAAGCCGCACATTATAACCACGGTTAAAACGACAAAAAGCCATCGCCCCCCTTGAAGAAGACCAAAAGCCATGCCTGCATTGGTGGTGAAAAGTAGCGAAAACACGCCGTCTATCAGCACTACTTCACCAACGGGGTAAAGGTGGGTTACGGCTAGGTGTTTTGTGAACTGATCTATGGCTAAGAGTAATAGCACAAAAGCTATGGGTAATACATATTTTTTTATGATTGTCATTTTAGTTAACCTCGCAAAATTTTTTGTGTGGGGCTATTTGCCCCAAGTCGTTATCCCGAACCCTCTACTTTCATCCTATGCCCCAAGTCGTCATCCCACCCCACTACCGTCATCCCGTGCTTGACACGGGATCTACTTGGAGAAGGGCAGGCTTAGTTGGGGTTGCACACTATCATACATAGATCCCGTGTCAAGCACGGGATGACGGTAGTGGGGGTTCATTTATCAGCCTATAGAATGGCTTCAATAGCCTTTAAGACCCACTCTTCATTAGGATTCTTAAGGATTACAGCACTACCAATCTTCTCGGTGCAAATGATGGACATCTGTCCATCCGCAACCTTTTTGTCTCTCAACATCTTATCATACACCTCTTGGGGAGTTAAAGAAAATTGAGAAGGTAATTTAAGGGGCAGGTCAAAGGCGTCTATTGCAGATAGGGCTTGCTTATGCTCCACAGGCGAAAGCCCTAGGTGGCGGGCGGAATATTCCAAAGCACACACCATGCCCAAAGCGACACAATGACCGTGAGGTAAAGAAAAGCCAAGCAAAGCCTCGATAGCATGGCCAAATGTGTGGCCGAAGTTTAAAAGCTGCCGCTCCCCCGCATCCTTTTCATCTTTTGCAACCACATCAACCTTTATATTGCACGATGCGTTGATTATGTGAAGTAGGGCGGGTTTTTCTTGCTTTAAGATGCCATCTTTATGCTCTCTTAAAAAATCCAAAAGCTCTTTATCTTTTATTATGCCATATTTTATGACTTCTGCCAAGCCTGAAATATATTCTTTTTGAGGCAATGTTGCTAAAGTGCCGATATTAGCGTAAATTAAAGAGGGTTGATGAAATGTACCTATGAGGTTTTTATCCCCTAAAAAGTCTATTGCCGTTTTGCCGCCTATGGCCGCATCAACCTGAGCCATCAAGGTTGTGGGCAGGTTAACATAGCAAAGCCCCCGCATATATATAGAGGCTGCAAAGCCTACAATATCGCTAACCACGCCGCCCCCTAAAGCAAAAATTATAGAAGACCTATCAAGCCCTTCATCATGAAAAGCTTGCAATATAAGCTGTAGATTGTGGATGTTTTTCTCTTTTTCTCCAGCTGGCATGGCGAAGGTGGATATATGCCAAGGGGTGTTGGCTTCTAGGTGGTTTTTAACCTCATTTAAGTAGAGGTTGCCCACCGTCTCATCCGTTATTATCATTGCTTTTTTTCCAGCTTTTAAACCAAACACTTGAGCCAAAGAGGAGCTTAAAAGCCCCCAATCATCAGAAACTATCATAGCTGCAACCCTCCAATAAAAAAGAGCCTCCCTAAAATGTCGAGGGGAGGCTCTGAAATTAGTCTTCGTTACAAGTCTATTACCTTAAATGCTTTGTTAAGACTATAGAGTCCTCATAAATGACTGTGGCTGCAATGCCTAATACCTCACTAAAGAAGGAAAGAGGCACATACACATTGTTGCGGCGTAAAGACGGGGCAACCTCAAGCATGCGAGGAGAGCCGCCACCCATATAATAATAGGCATTTTGCCCTACAGTTGCCGATGCTACAACCTCATCATCAAGATATATTGTGAAAGTGGAGGAAAGCCCATTCCACCTATATTCATATCCAAAAAGAGATACTCCACGAGATATGTTAACCATAGCCGTGCTATACTCCTGCTCGGGGAGGATGAAGAAATATCTATCAGCTAAAGTTTCGTTTTGAAAATCAGCTAAATTAAAAGTGATGCGGTGTAAAGCCCTGCCTGTAGGTCTTAAAGTGCCTGAGGCAAAAGGGAAGGCTAAAACACCATTGTCTAAATAGAAGGGGTGGCCTGTAGATATGCCGTTAAAGCCAGCGATAAAAGCCCTTGGAGACTGGTCAACCCTATCTAAAAGGTCAATATTCACTAGAGAGAAAAGGTTGGGGTTAATGTTGTTTAAAGACACAACCTCAAGGGTTCTAGCGTCTATAACTGTTGT
>WQVB01000085.1 GCA_009781815.1 Defluviitaleaceae bacterium | reverse complement strand
CGTCATCCCGTGCTTGACACGGGATCTATGTATGATAGTGTACAACCCCAACTAAGCCTGCCCTGCTCCAATTAGATCCCGTGTCAAGCACGGGATGACGGTAGGGGGCTGGCTGGGATTTTTTATGGTATAAAATGGATTTATTTGTGGTTTACTATTGACATTTAAATGAAATTGCTTTACAATGGACGGGTATTGTAATGAAATTGAAACATTCAAAAACATGAAAGGAGGGTTTTGTTCTATGGCTGGTATTGAAATTAGAGCTGCGGCTCACTATGTTCCCGAGAAGGTGCTTGATAACCACGAGATAAGCACATGGGTTGACACTTCGGATGAATGGATTCAAAAACGAACGGGCATCAAAGAAAGGCGTGTATCCACAGGGGAAAACACATCAGACATGGCTACATCTGTAGCTAAAGATTTGCTTGAAAAAGCTAACCTTGACCCTTCTTTGGTTGATTTGGTTCTAGTAACCACCGTTACGGGGGATTATAGCTCCCCCTCTTGTGCATGCATTGTGCAAAAGGCCATAGGGGCTGAAAACGCCGCCGCTTTTGACATTAATGCTGCTTGCTCGGGCTTTGTGTATGGGCTAAGCGTAGCACAGAAATACTTATTATCAGGGCTATACAAAAATGTGCTTCTGATAGGCAGCGAAGTTTTATCTAAGTTTGTAGACTGGACAGATAGGGCAACTAGCATCCTCTTTGGAGATGGGGCTGGAGGCGTTTTATTGTCTTCAAACAAAGATAAAACTTTTTTTGAAAAGTTGAGATCAAGAGGCGACAAGGCTATTACCTTTGGTCGCCAGGTTGTTGTTAACCCTTTTGTGAAAGATGAGAGGGAGTTTGGGCATATAAAAGTAGATGGGCGGGAGGTTTTTGACTTTGCCGTTAAATCTGTTTCTGAAAATATTTCAGAGCTTTTAGAAGAGAGCAATGTGGCTTTTGAGGATGTTGACTATATCATCCCTCATCAGGCTAACGGCCGCATTGTGGAAGCCATTGCAAAGAAACTTAAAATTGACTTGTCGAAGTTTTATATGAATATTGAGAAGTTTGGAAACACATCTGCCGCTAGCATCCCTATTGCTTTAAGCGAGATGTTTGCTAAGAACAAAATCAAAAAAGGCCAAAAGATTGTTTTGGCTGGTTTTGGTGGGGGCTTAACATGGGGCAGTATTTTGCTTGAGGTCTAATTTGCAGGAGGTTTTATGAGTAAAGATATTTGTGATATATTGGGGATAGAATACCCCATTTTTCAAGGGGGTATGGCTTGGATATCTGAAGCTGGGCTGGCCTCTGCCGTGTCTAACGCTGGGGGCCTTGGCATTATAGCCGCAGGGGCTGCCCCTGCTGATGTTATTAAGGAGGAGATACGCAAGGCTAAAGGGGCGACAGATAAGCCCTTTGCCGTTAATATTATGCTAATGTCTCCCCATGCGGATGAGATTGCACAGCTTCGTTGTGATGAAGGGGTAAAGATTGTAACCACTGGGGCTGGCTCACCTGCAAAATATATGGAGATGTTTGCAGCTGCTGGTGTCAAGGTTATCCCTGTTGTGCCTTCTGTGGCTATTGCTAAAAAAATGGCACGGATAGGAGCAACCGCTGTGATAGCTGAAGGCATGGAGGCTGGCGGGCATATAGGCAAGTTGACCACAATGGCTTTGGTGCCGCAGATTGTAGATGCTGTTGACATACCCGTTATAGCTGCTGGAGGCATTGCTGACGGGCGTGGGGTTGCGGCTGCGTTTGCCTTGGGTGCTAGCGGGGTGCAGATAGGCACACGTTTTGTTGTGGCTAGGGAGTGCATCGCCCATGATAATTATAAGCAGGCTATTATAAAGGCTAAGGATATTGACACAGTTATAACTGGGGCTATTGCAGGCCACCCTGTGCGTGCTTTGCGTAATAGAATGACGTCTAAATTTTTAGAGCTTGAGCGTGAAGAGGCTTTGAAAGAAAAGCCTGACCTAGAAAAAATCGAGACCTTTGCGGCTGGTGCTTTACGCCGTGCTGTTGTAGATGGCGATGTGGCAGAGGGTTCGGTTATGGCTGGGCAGGTGGCTGCTATGGTGAGTAAAGAGCAGACGGCGAAAGAGATTATAGAAGAAATTTGGGGGCAATATATGAAGGTGAGAGCCTAGGGAGTGCCGACACCACCTAGGGGGCGACCTGCCCACCCAAGGAGTGGACATATTGCCTTGATAATGTCATCCTGAGCTTGACTCAGGATCTAATTGGAGAAGAACATAACCCTAAATTAAAGCATGCACTATCCCACATAGATCCTGAGTCAAGCTCAGGATGACTACTAGGAGGGTGAGGGGCGTTTCACTGCAAACCTAATGACGATCAAGCGACATCAATGTGTTTCGACAACTCCTTCCACCCGCAGGTCTCCCCCTAGACCCAATGCTAGCGAGTGATTGGGAGATCCCAAGCAACATGGAGCAAGATAGGGTTGGTGGGGGCACTCACACACTATAATAACGAGGGACGTGAGGCGCCCCCTTGGGCGGAGGTTGCCCGCAGGGCAACCTCCGCCCCGCCGCCCTTCCAGCCGCAGGCTGGAAGGGCGGAACAAAAATGAAATCAAGGAGGTATAAAACATGGATAGTGTAATTATGTTTAGCGGCCAGGGTTCGCAAAAGCTTGGCATGTGCAAAGATATTTATGACAATTTTTATGCCTTCAGGCAAACTGTTGAAGAGGCAAGTGATGCTTTAGGTTTTGATGTGGCAAAGCTGTGCTTTGAAGATGGAGAAGCCCTATCCAAAACGGAATATGCCCAGCCCGCCCTTGTTACAATGGGCATTGCCTCTTATAGGCTTCTTGAAAAAGAAGGCTTTAAGTCAAAGTTTTTTATGGGGCTTTCTTTGGGGGAGTATACCGCCCTTGTGGCTGCAGGCATTATGGATTTTTCAAAGACTTTGCAGCTTGTACATAAACGTGGTCTTTTGATGAATCAACATGCCAAAGCTGGCTCTATGGCTGCCGTTATGGCTGATGTGGACGTGGTGGAGGATATTGTTAAAGCCAACCAAACCCACGGCACTTTAGTTTGTGCTAACTATAACACGCCAATGCAGACGGTTATATCTGGAGAGAAGGCGGCGGTTGATGCTGCACTGGCTCAAATAAAGGGGATGAAGGAGGCTAAAGCCGTACCACTAAAGGTTGCAGGGCCTTTTCACAGCCCGTTGATGGTTGAAGCTGCCATTCGCTTAAAAGAAGAAATTGAGGGCGTTGTGCCTGCTGGCTTTGTTGCTGGCCCCGTTATATCTAATGTGGATGCAGAGGTTTTAGCTACGGGTGATTTAAAGCAGCAGCTCTTTGACCATATGGTTGGCCCTGTTCATTTTTGGCAATCATTAAGAAAGGTTAAAGACCTTGGCATACGCCGTGCTATGGAGCTTGGTAGCGGAGACACTTTGGTGAAGTTTGTTCAAAAAACTTATGACTACATGGATGCCTTCTCTATAGAAACTGCCTTTGACCTTGAAGATAAAATGAAAATCGTAATATAGATTTAACGACATGCTATCAAATAACTTGCTCAATCTCCTTTCCTGCACTTAACGCTTTCGTCGGGTTTTGCAAAGAACGCGAAAGCCCGACTGTCGCTGCAACCCTTCGGGACGTTTGTAAAAGAGCTTCGCAATATTATTTGATACGCAGAGAGGGATGTGATATAATGAAAACTGCTATTATAACAGGCGGTGCAAAGGGCATAGGCCGTGCCATTGCTTTGAAATTCGCCAAAGAAGGCGTTAATATAGTTGTCAACTACTTTTCTACCGAGCCTGCTGCTTTGATTAGCGAGATTGAAGCGTTGGGGGTAGAGGCTATTGGCGTAAAGGCTGATGTGTCTAAATTTGACGAAGCAAAAGCCCTTGTTGATGCTTGTATGGAGAGGTTTGGCAGGGTAGATTATCTTGTAAACAACGCAGGCATCACCAAAGACGGCCTTATCATGATGATGAAAGAGGCGGATTTTGATGCGGTGATTGATACCAACTTGAAAGGTACGTTTAACACTATGCGTCATGCATCGCCCATCATGCTTAAGCAAAAAAGCGGTGCTATTGTTAATATAGCAAGTATCGCAGCCTTTCTTTGCAATGCAGGGCAGGCTAACTATACCGCATCTAAAGCTGGGGTGATTGGCATGACAAAATCCGTCGCTCGTGAGCTTGGCAGCAGGGGCATAACCGTAAACGCCGTTGCACCTGGCTTTATCGAGACCGACATGACCGATGACCTATCAGACAAAATAAAAGAATATGTGCTGCAAAATGTAGCGTTAAAACGCTTTGGCAAAGCTCATGAAGTTGCTGAGCTTGTGTATTTTGTAGCCAATTGCGGCTATATGACAGGGGAGACAGTAACCCTTGATGGTGGGTGGACTTAGGAGTAGAGACTAGATGCTAGAGACTAGAGACTAGATGGAATCTAGCATCATAATATACTCTTCTCCATAACAAATGTAATGTAGGCAGACAGGTGGCAAGGCGGGGGTGCAATTTAGCATCTAGCCTCTAGCACCTAGTCTTAGAACATAGGAGGCTATAATCTTCATGAAAAGAGTTGTTATCACTGGAATGGGGGTTATCTCCCCAATTGGCAATGATGTGCCAAGCTTTCAAAAAGCTTTGGAAGATTGCTTAGTAGGTATTGGGCCAATCACAAAAGTTGATGAGCCTGAAAGCCCCATAAAACTTGCTGCGGAGGTTAAAGATTTTAACCCTGAGGCGGTTATACCTAAAAAAGAGATAAAGCGACTTGACCTTTTTTCTCAATATGCTTTATCTGCAGCTGATGAGGCCGTAAAATCTAGTGGGCTTGATTTAGAGGCTGTGGATAGCCACCGCATGGGGGTTATAATCTCCTCAGGCATAGGCGGCATGGAGACCTTTGAGAGCGAGGTTATAAAGTTTCACGAAAAGGGTGGTTTTAAAATCGCCCCGCTTTTTATACCTATGATGATTGGCAACATGGCGGCGGGCAATGTGGCTTTAGAGTATGGATGCAAGGGCATTTGCACCAATGTTGTAACCGCATGTGCTGCCTCTACCCACGCTATTGGTGAGGCTTTTCGCAATATTAAGCATGGCTATTGTGATGTTATTTTAGCTGGAGGGACGGAGGCTGCTGTAACGAAAGCTGCTGTGGCGGGCTTTGCGGCTCTTAAAGCCCTTAGCCGCTCTAGCGACCCTTTGCGTGGGTCTATACCTTTTGATGCAGAGCGTGATGGCTTTGTTATTGGTGAAGGAGCGGGTATTTTGGTGCTTGAAAGCCTTGAGCATGCTCAAGCACGTGGTGCTACTATCCTAGGTGAAGTTGTAGGGTATGGGGCGAATTGTGATGCTTATCATATAACTGCACCTAGCCCAGGGGGCGAGGGGGCGTCTGCCTGCATGTCTATAGCTCTTGCTGAGGCGGGTATTGCTCCTAATGAGGTGCAATATATTAATGCCCACGGCACAAGCACCCAGCTAAATGATGCGGCGGAATCTGCCGCAATTAAACGTACCTTTGGCGACCATACTAAAAATTTGCTTGTGAGCTCCTCAAAATCTCAATTTGGGCATTTGTTGGGTGCTGCTGGGGCGGTGGAGAGTATCGCCTTGCTAACTGGCATGAACAAAGGCTTTGCACCAGCTACAATGGGCTATAAAGTGCAAGATGAGGTTTGTGATTTAAACTATGTGCCTAACGCAACTGTTAAGGCTGATATAAAATACGCAATGTCAAATAACTTTGGCTTTGGGGGGCATAATGCATCCCTTTGCTTTAAAAAATG
>WQVB01000084.1 GCA_009781815.1 Defluviitaleaceae bacterium | reverse complement strand
GGCCAAGCCCGCAATAGACTTGTTGCGAAATTATTATTATATATAGCCATACCATTTTCCTAGTCGTCATCCTAAGCTTGACTCAGGATCTATGCCTTGGTTGAGCCTTGGTTTTTAGGTGAAACTGAGATAGTGCATATCTTAATTTAGGGTTGTGCCCTTCTCCAATTAGATCCTGAGTCAAGTTTCGCCTGAAAAGCAAGGCTCAACCAAGGGCTCAGGATGACGACTTAGGGGTGGTTTTACTACAAGTCTAATGATAAATGGGGAGCTATCAAGGCTATTTCCTCACTCTCATGCTGTTATATGAGAGACTTTATTGTTGCCTCTGATTGAATTATAAACATGAGCATATCCTTATTAATTGCCACGAGATTTTTATATTCAGGCTTATCTATGCCCATGCAGTATGCGATAAACACAAGCTGTATAGCACAAATGATATAAAAGACAGCTTGCTTTTCTTCGGCAGAGAGCGGGCTTTTTTCGTTATAGCCGTGAAGAATACCTGATAGGATATCAAACCACTTTTCTTTAGGGCTATCTACGCCCTTTTGCTCGCTTAAAATGCCCGTTGCGGTGTAGCACACATCCCATAGGCGGATATTGCGTTCAGATAGCTCAAAATCAATAAAGCCAACAAACTGGCCGTCTTTAAACAAAATGTTTGAAGGGTTTGTGTCTCGGTGGATGAGTTGCTTTGGTAATTTAGGCAAAAGGGTTGTGAAAGTTGACTTGAAATCATCTATAAAAACTTGTGGCAAGCCTTCGGCAACTTTTGGTAAAGCCCACTGGATAACTTCTTTATGGAGATTTTTTTCATTTGGCATTATGTCTATTTCAATTTGAGTGAGTGCTTTGTGTAGGTGAGCAAGAGCATAGCCATATTTGACACCATAATCATATCGATTATCTCCAAAACGCATCGCCTTATCAAGAGGCATGCCGTCTATTTTTTTAGTAAGCATAAAAACGTGCTTGCCCTCTAAATAATAATCACCAGCTTTTGTAGATATAATCGGCCCGCCGATGGCTTTTTGCAAGCGTACATCTCTAAGCACCCTATCACGCTGGCCTGTTTTTAGAAAGTAACTTTCACCAATTTGCCAAATTGTATCGGCTATTTTTGCACCATCCATTTGAGATACATGGTGTATCTCCAAATTTTGCGGCACATCCCAGTTTGTGAGGGCTACCCTTAAATCCTTTTCATTTATCATGCTAAAATCCTCCTGTATCACATAAAGTGATAGATATTTTTTAGGAGATAAGCCATACAATCGCACGAATGCCTTATAAAAACCTGCATAGGTGTCAAAACCATACTCTAAAGCCACATCTATTGCCTTTTTGCCGTGAGACAACTCTTGCAACGCTGTATCGATACGCCGCTTTGCTATATGTGCCGCAAGGGTGCGGCCTGTGGTTTGTGCAAACAATCGACAAAAGTGCCATAGAGAATACCCCGCCATCACGGCAAGCTCTTCACCTGAAACATCGGCTTTTAGGTTTTGTTCAATGTGATTTAGTATTTGGTCAATGTTTTGCATTTACTCACCCCCAAAAATAGTCTATCACCTATATGAAGCAAAATGATTTCCTATTTTGCGGATATTTTAAGGTTATTTTAACTCCACCACCGTGATGCCGCTATCGCCTTCTCCATAAGCGCCTAGACGATAGCTTTTTACATGAGGATGACCCTTTAAAAACCTATGAACAAAATCTCGCAATGTGCCTGACCCTTTACCGTGGATGATTTCTACCCTGCCTAGGTTGCCTAAAAAAGCGTCGTCAAGGTATTTTGACAGCAGCTCACCACATTCTTCAACTAATAAACCCCTTAAGCTTATACTTGTGGCTATATTGGCGGATTTTTGGCGGGTTATAAAGCCTTTGTGGTTGTCGTTGATAAGGTGCTTTTCAGTTTTTGTTTGTTTTGGAGCATCTTGAAGAGAAAGGTCTGAAAGCTTTACCCTTGTCTCCATAGCCCCTACCTTTATCGTGGCGTATCGCTTGTCGGCTTTAGACACAATGCCCCTTTGCCCCATAGAGTGGATGTATACGCCATCCCCCGCTTCTAAGGGGCGGTCTACAGGCTTTAGAGGGGCTTTTTTGACCTCTTCTTGTGTATTGTCTACATCGAGGGCTTGGGTGGCATCACGCAGCTTTTTTCTTTGAGCTTCGGCCTTGGCAAAGGTCTCGCCAGCTTGGTGGATCTTGTGCATCTCTTTAATGATGGCGTCTGCCTCTTCTTTGGCTTTTCGTAAAATACCCTTAGCTTCATCTCTTGCGACTTTTAGGGCTTTTTCTTTGCTTTGTAGCATTTTTTGTTTTTGAGCATCTAAATCACGAGCTATCTTCTCTACCTCTTGACGCAGGGCATGCACCCTCTCTTCGTCATCTTTAGCTGCTCGCTTTGCAATCTCTAAATCCGTTATTACATCTTCAAAGCGGATGTTTTCACCGCTTAGGGCATCTTTTGCTTCTTGAACAATATCACCCGAAAGGCCTAGGCGGGTAGCGATAGAAAAAGCGTTAGACTTGCCAGGCACGCCTATCATCAAGCGATATGTTGGGGAGAGGGTTTGCACATCAAACTCCACCGCACCGTTCTCCACCCTATCGGTGGCCAGGGCAAAAAGCTTAAGCTCGGCATAATGGGTGGTGATGGTAGACTTTATGCCCTTTGCCAAAAGGTTTTTGATGATGGCTATGGCTAAAGATGCACCTTCGGTAGGGTCTGTGCCTGCACCTAGCTCATCAAAAAGCACAAGAGAGCGAGGGGTGCAAATGTTTAAAATACGCACAATATTGGTCATATGGGCGGAGAAGGTAGAGAGGGATTGCTCAATGCTTTGCTCATCGCCTATATCAGCAAACACGCTATCAAAGGTAGAAAGCATAGACCCTGACGCCGCTGGAATAAAAAGGCCAGACATGCCCATAAGGGTGAATAAACCAAGCACTTTTAAAGCGACTGTTTTGCCCCCTGTGTTAGGGCCCGTTATGAGAAGGGCATCAAAGCTTTGCCCTAGGTAGATGTCAGTAGGCACTACATTTTCTTGGTTTAGCAAGGGGTGTCTGCCTTGGTAGATGTTTATCATGCCGTCGTTGTTAAAATGTGGCTGGGTTGCTTGCATCTCAAGGGCTAGGGCGGCTTTGGCGAAGATAAAATCAAGATATGTTAAGGTCTCTTCGTTGATGGAGAGGGCTTGAGCATTGTCGCTAACTTGCAGGGTGAGAGCGGTTAAAATACGCTCTATTTCTTCTTTTTCCTCAGCCTCTAACTCCTTAATTTTATTGTTGAGAGACACAACGGCCATGGGCTCTATAAACATGGTAGCCCCGCTGCCTGATACATCGTGAACCATGCCTGGAAAGTTGCTTTTATGCTCTTGCTTTACTGGCACGCAAAAGCGACCGTTACGCATTGTTATAACGGTATCTTGTAGCATGTTTTTGTATGAGGTGGATTGGATGAGGGAGCTTAAGGTTTCGTTGATGCGGGCGTTGGATGTTTTGATGCCTCGGCGGATGGCAGAGAGGTTTTGGGTTGCGTCGTCTGCTATCTCTTGCTCACTTTTAATGCAGCGGAGTATAGATTTTTCAAGGTCTACAGGTATCTCTATTTCTTCAAACCTTGGGTCGATTAAATCAAGATAGTCTCTACTATCAACCGCCGCAGCGTAGGATTTTATTTTTTTGCAAACATAAATAAACTCACCAATATGAAAAAGCTCCTCTATATTGAGGATGCCCCCTACCCCAGCTCGCTTGAGGCTTGGGGTGATGTCTTTTATGCCGCCAAGGGGTATAGTGCCTTGCTTTAGCACCATTTGGAGGGCTTGGTGGGTCTCTTGTTGGGTTTTTTGGATTATTTCTAGGTTATCAACTGGTAAAAGGGCATCGCATAATGCTTTGCCCTTTTGCGAGATTGCTTTGTCGGTTAACTTTTGTATGATTTTGTGATATTCTAGTGATTTTAGGGATTTATTGTCCATTGTATTTTCCTTATTAGTGAGTTTTGTGTGCTTAGTTAAAGAAGTTAGCTAGTCTTCACAATATCTAGCTCAATGCCTTCACCTTCTAAAGTGGATATATTGCTTCTTACTATTGCATGTATTATCTTTATCAAGTCGCTCCAGTCAGCAAGTAAGGATTCTAAGGCTCTTCCGTTATCGAGATTGTTTGCCTCTAAAATGTTTATCCAATATAATATTTCAATGCAATTTTCGTATGCCTTGTGCATATTTGAAAGAAAAAGCATCTTGTCTATAGAAAAGTTGGCTTTGTATATATACTTGCCCACATTAGTGGCAGAAGTTAAAATGTGCTTAGACATTATCTCTTCAGGCTTGCCGCTTAAATGGTTACACAGCTGGATGATGCGTTTTGTTAAAGCCTCATTTTTCTGATAAACATCACCTTCAGGCTTAACAAACTTGCCTTTATAGGAACTAAGATTAGAAAATCCACTCATTTAACTCACCCTCAATATATAAATTTTGAAATTTAACTCACAACACTCACTTATGTTTTTTGATGTCGTGATACGTTTAGTAGTAACCCCACAGCCACCATCATAACGGATATACTTGTGCCACCATAGCTTATAAAGGGCATGGGTATACCTGTGTTGGGTATGGTGTTTGTTACAACCCCTACATTGATGATAACCTGCACAGCTATCATAGTTGTAACGCCAGCGGCTATAAGGGTGCCTAAAGTAGAGCGGGCTGTTGCGGCCGCCCTCATCCCTCGCCATATTAATATGCCAAACAGTAGCAAGATGATAGCTCCGCCAAAAAGCCCCAGCTCTTCTATTATGATGGCAAATATAAAGTCGTTTTGTGCTTCAGGCAGATAATATCGCTTTTGCATAGAGTTACCTAAGCCCCGCCCAAAAAGCCCTCCGCTGCCAATAGCAAAGAGAGATTGGACAGTTTGAAAGCCCATGCCTAAGGGGTCATCAAAAGGCCGCTGCCAAATGGCAAAACGCCGCCCTCTAAAGCCTGATAGGAAGTGATAGTCTATCAATAAAAAGGCTATGCCTGCACCAACAAGGGCTGCAGCCCCTGCTATAAAACGCCAAAAATAAGGGCTAGATAAAAAAAGCAATATGAAAGATATGGCGGCTATGATGATAGCTGTTGAAAGGTTGCGACCCCATAAAACCAAGATAATGGGTATGATTGTTAAAGCTGCATAACCCAGCAGGCCTTTAAGGTTGTTTACTCTATCTTTGTCTTGGTTTATGTAAACAGCGAGGACTAGGATAACAGCCACCTTTGCCAACTCCGACGGTTGAAAGCTGACTGGGCCTATCTCTATCCAACGCCTTGCCCCGTTTACCTCACGGC
This sequence comes from Defluviitaleaceae bacterium, assembly GCA_009781815.1. Lineage (GTDB taxonomy): Bacteria > Bacillota > Clostridia > Lachnospirales > WRAX01 > WQVB01. The sequence goes on along the minus strand of WQVB01000084.1, from coordinate 464 downwards.
CAAAGAGGGCTGTGTATGCCAAAAGCACGCAAGATGCTAGGTATAGCCATGATGAAAAGCGAGAAACCAGCTTATAGTTGACGGTAGCTGCTATAACCATGCCAACGAAGCCAAGGGCAGCCCCAAAGGCCTGTGTGCGAAAAAGACCAAAAAGGTTGCCTGTGTGCAGGGCTGAGTAATAGCTGGCTGAAAGCACCATAATAAGCCCCACAGCCACAAGCACTATGGTGCAGACAAAGATGATATGGTCATATTCTTTTATAAAAATCCTATTATCACTTCTTGGCGACGGCGACCTTTTACCCCGAGGGAAAGCCACAACGCCTCTATCTCTTTGTGCTGACAAAAAATCACCTCGTTTTGTTTTTTGTTATCATCGTAATCCTGCATCATCGCCTTTCGTCATTGCGGACTTGTTTCGCTTAAAACCAAGCTCAACCTACGGATCCGCAATCTCAATATGT
>WQVB01000083.1 GCA_009781815.1 Defluviitaleaceae bacterium | reverse complement strand
TCTTGGTTAACGGCACTACCTAGTATGAGGGAGTATATATGGTCATTATCTGCTATGGCGTCTTTTAGGGGCTTTAAAACCACAACAGCAGCACCTTCACCACGCACATAGCCGTTGGCTGATTCGTCTAAAGTTTTACATGTGCCGTCTGGAGACAAAAAGCCGCCACGAGACTCCGCTATGGTGTATTGAGGGGCAAAGTTTAGTAAAACCCCACCAGCAATAGCCATTGTGCACTCTTTGTTTCTAATGTTTTGGCATGCGGTGTGGATGGCAACAAGAGAGGCCGAGCATGCTGTGTCGATAGCCATGCTTGGGCCCGTAAAGTCATAAGCGTGAGAAATTCTATTGGCCACTAGCGTCATCATGCTGCCTGTGGCTGAATGTAGGTCTATTTGATCAAGGTGGTCTAGGTTAAATTGCACGTGTTGATAATCCAGCGTAAAAGCACCTATAAAAACGCCAGCCTCTGTGCCAGCGTAATTTTTAGCTACCATTCCAGCGTCTTCCATAGCCTCCCAGCTCACTTCTAGTAGAAGCCTCTGCTGTGGGTCTATATAAGTTGCCTCTCGTGGGGTAATGCCGAAAAATTGAGGGTCAAACTTATCAAAGTTATCAATAAAACCCCCTCTTTGACTCACCGTTTTGCCGCTAAAGCTACGTTCTTGGTGATAATATGTATCTCTATCCCAACGATTTTTTGGAACGTCTATGATGGCGTCTTTACCGTTTTTTAATAAATCCCAAAACTGGTTAACGTCATTAGAGTGGCCTGGAAAGCGACACCCAATGCCCACTACTGCGATTGCATCTTCTTTAAACTTTTTGCCGTTAAATGTTATCTCTCCCATTAATAATGGCCTCCTAGAAATTCTAAATCAAATTAAGAACCTATTCTCGAAAATGGTCTGTGCGAATTTTGGTAGATAGTGATATACTGCTAGATGCCAAAAGGCGTGAACAATTTTTTGAAGATAGATTCTAAGTATTTTATAATATAAGTTAAGATATTATATCATACAATCGACAATAAAACAACCTTTTCGATTTTAACATCTTTATGCCCAAGCCCCTTTAACACAAAGGAAACTTACAGTCTGCCGTTAAAAATAACAGATTGTAAGTTTATGGCTTTCTATCTATGTTTTATTGCTATAGGCACATAAGATTTTTTCACCCCCAGTCAAGCTGAGGGCAGGCTCCGCATTAGGGCAAAAAGACCGTGGATGTGTGGGAGTTTTTAAGTTAAACAGCTATAATATTATATTGCGTCGTTATCATACCACTTATCAAAACGAATAAACTTAAAAGGCTTGCGAATGTAGATTGCGTTTTCTGGGCATTTGTACACACATCTCATACATAACCCACAAGATAGCTTAAATTTAATAGATTTTTTATTGAGAATGATATTTTTGTTAGGGCAGTTATTCACACATTTTTTGCAACGGGTGCAGCTGGCCTTGGTGTAGATAAACTTGCCGATTATGGGCGCTCCAAGCCACTCTATGCGTGCTAATGCAGTTAAAGTTTTTGCACCAAAGCTTCTTTCTACAAAATGATGCTCTAAATTGATAATATCTTTAGCCATAACTACAGCTAGGGCATCTGCCTTTGCTAAAGTTGTGATAACTTGCTTTTCGGTGTCTTTGCTAGCAAAATTTGACGGCATCTCTACAAGCTTGTTGTAAAGCACTTTATAGCCTCTTTTGTTTAACTTTTTGTTTAGCAATTGAGAAGAGCCGTGGGTTGAGTTACTTTCAACACTGCAGGTGTTGATAACAAATGTATTCACACCGCTTGCTTTGGGCAATCTCTTAGCAAAATTAATCACGATTTTAGGTGCGTTTAAAGAATGGGTGGGGTATGCCATTATCAGCCCATCATATTGGGTCATATCTATACCTTGCCCATCGGTCTCTTCGATTTTAAAAATATCAACGGAGACATTGTGCTTTTCAATCTCACTAACTAGCCTGTTGACCACATACTTCGTCATACCCGTGCCCGAAAAATAGCATAAACACACTTTTTTCATACTTTCACCTCGACCCCTATTATTTATTTTGAATTATACCACACCTGCTCCATAAAATCTATACAATTGTTTTGGAAAGGGCGGATAACCCCACACTCAACGTCATTGTGTTTTGTCGATTGCTCAAGCTCGTCATTAGACCCATAACGAAACAAAAGATCACCTTACCAGCCCACCCTGTAGGGAAGGGATTTATCCCTTCCGTTATCTTTCGAGTAGGATTATTATCATGGTTAAGATAAACCATTGCGGAATGGATAAATCCATTCCCTACAGGGTGGGTTGCGTCTTGGATTTGTTTCGCTACAAGCTTGATCACGGGATCTACTTGGAGACGGTCAGGCTTAATTGGGTGTACACTATCCTACATAGATCCTGAGTCAAGCTCAGGATGACGATATTTAGAGGTGGATCAGCATAATGTCTAGGCGTATTCATTCCCCCCTTGCACAACACTTGGATTGACATATCCCTCACCAACTGTTAAAATAAGCATAGCAATACCTTAAACGGAGGGTGATAACATGTACACTGCATTATATAGAAAGCTCCGCCCCAAGGCCTTTAAAGACGTATGGGGGCAAGAGCATATTGTAAAAACATTGCAAAATTCCATCATCAACCAGCGTATAAGCCACGCTTATTTGTTTTGCGGCATTAGAGGCACAGGCAAGACGAGCTGTGCAAAGATATTTGCCAAGGCCGTTAACTGCGAAAGCCCCATAGAGGGCGAGGCTTGTTGCACCTGCCAAAGCTGCCTTGACATAGCCCGTGGTGCAAGCATGGATGTGATAGAGATAGACGCCGCCAGCAACAACGGGGTAGACAATATAAGAGACCTGCGTGAGGAGATAAAATACCCACCCCAAGGCAAATATAAGGTGTATATTGTAGATGAGGTGCATATGCTCTCTACTGGGGCTTTTAACGCCCTTTTAAAGACGCTAGAAGAGCCACCAGCCCACATCATCTTTATTTTAGCCACCACAGACCCACAAAAAATACCTGCCACCATCCACTCAAGGGTGATGCGTTTTGATTTCTATAGAGTGCCACAAAACTTGATGATAGAAGCCTTGAGGCAATATACGGCTGAAGAAGGCATAAAAATAGCTGATGATGCCTTAGAGTATATCGTGCAAATATCTGACGGCTCTATGCGTGATGTTTTGAGCCTTTTAGACCGTTTGGCAGGGCTATATTTTGAAGAAGAGATAACCCTTGCAGGCACCCTAGAGGTTACAGGCTCGGTGGATAGAGAGATATTTGGTCGCATGCTTTCGGCTCTTGCAAATGCAGATGCCGCAACCGCCCTTGATATAATAGACGAAGCCTCCACAAAAGGCCGCAACTTTAGCCAGTTTGCCGAGGAGTTTGTTGCATACCTTCGCCAAGTGATGATAGACATAACAACCGCATCTGCCCAGCTTGAAGGGTTAACAACGCCTGAAATCATCAAGATGATAGGGCATTTTGCCTCTTCTTTGCGTAATATTAAGCAGGCCTCATCAGGGGGTCGCCTTATCCTTGAAATCGCTTGTTTGGAGTGGATAAGCATGGGGCAGCCTGCCCTCTCTAGTCGTCATGTTGAGCCTTTGACCAAGCCTCTCCCTTTGCCTAAGCCTGTTTCAGAGCCTACCAAAGCTGTGGATGTGCCTGCTGTGGATGCACCCCCTGCCACTAAAGAACCGCAGCCAGCACCACAACCCGTTGCGGTAGAGCCTAAGCCCCAAGAAGCCCCGCCAGCACCGCCAATAGACGCAGATAGCGACTGGAGGCATTTTGCAAAATATGGCACAGGCAAAAATGGAGACACCCCACCCAACCCTGATTTTGAACGGTTGCAGAGCATGATAAACCACAATATTAAAAAATTATAAGCTATGCCATAAAGCACCCAACCCCACATTCCAAATTTGTATGTATGAACTTGGAATGTGGGGTTTTGTTGTTTGTAACCACACCTCCCTAGCCATTATCCAAGCCACCCCTTTATGTCATCATGAACCCCGCCCTTGCATCATCCTGCCTTTTTTCACGTCATTCCGTGCCTTCCCTTTACGTCATCCCGTGCTTGACACGGGATCTAATTGGGGAAGGGGAGGCCTAGTTGGGTGTCCACTGCCCCACGTAGATCCCGTGTCAAGCACGGGATGACGGTAGGGATGGCTAGGGATCTCCCCTGCATAACGTACAACCCTTTAACAATCAGCATGGCGAGATCCCCGTTTAATGCCTGACCTTATCCGATCAGATCGGGGCCTGCCCCGCACTTGATGCAGGGTGTCAAGCACGGGATGACATAAAGGGGTGGCACGAGATGACGAGAGGGAGTGATTGGAATAACAAGTATGAAAAGTGGGATTTTTGCTTGCAAAATTTGTTGTTTTGGGGTATAATAAAGGTTATGGATAAATTTCAACTAATATCAGATTTCAAACCCACGGGCGACCAGCCCCAAGCAATAGACAAGCTAGCCGCAACCTTTGAAGAGGGCGGTCGTTTTGCGACCCTTCTAGGCGTTACAGGCAGCGGCAAAACCTTTGCTATGGCAAATATTATTGAGCGTTTACAAATGCCAACTATCGTTATGGCACATAACAAAACCCTTGCCGCCCAGCTATATAGCGAGTTTAAAGAATTTTTCCCTAATAATGCTGTGGAATATTTTGTAAGTTATTATGATTATTATCAACCAGAGGCTTATGTGCCCTCAAGCGACACCTATATCGAAAAAGACAGCTCCATAAACGACGAGATAGACAAGCTACGCCACTCGGCAACAGCTGCAATAGCCGAGCGTAAAGACGTTATTATCATAGCGTCTGTTTCGTGCATCTATGGTCTAGGCAGCCCTATAGACTATAAAGAGATGGTTGTCTCTCTCCGCCCTGGCCATGTGGAAGATAGAGACAACATCCTCCGCCGCTTAGTAGAGATACAATATAACCGCAACGACGCAAACTTTCAACGAGGTACATTTCGTGTGCGTGGCGATGTGGTGGAGATATTCCCCGCAAATAGCGATAGTAACGCCATTCGCCTAGATTTTTTTGGTGATGAAATAGAACGCATAACCGAGATAGACTCCCTAACGGGGGAGGTTTTGGCAAGTCGCTCTCACATCAGCATCTTCCCTGGCTCTCACTATGTGGTGGCAAAAGAAAAGCTAAAGGTGGCCATAGCCAATATAGAGGAGGAGCTGGTAGAGCGTGTGCAGCACCTTAAAAGCCAAGACAGGCTGCTAGAAGCCCAGCGTATAGCCCAACGCACCCGCTATGATATAGAAATGCTGACAGAAATGGGCTTTTGCAATGGTATTGAAAACTACTCTCGCCACCTTACAGGGGGCAAAGCTGGGGATGCACCCCACACCCTGCTAGACTATTTTGGCGATGAGTTTTTGATTATGGTGGATGAAAGCCACGTAACCCTACCCCAGTTTAGAGGCATGTATCTAGGCGATAGAAGCCGCAAAGAAACCCTTGTAGAGCATGGCTTTCGCCTGCCCTCTGCCCTTGACAACCGCCCCCTCCGTTTTGAGGAGTTTGAGAAAAAGATGCAAAAGGCGTTGTTTGTATCCGCCACGCCAGCTGTGTATGAGAAAGAAAACAGCGAAACCTTTGCTGAGCAAATCATCCGCCCTACAGGCCTCTTAGACCCTGAAATCACCATCCGCCCCATAGATGGGCAGATTGATGACTTAATAAACGAAATCCGCAAGGTGATAGACAATAAGCAAAAAGTGCTGGTAACCACCCTTACCAAAAAAATGGCGGAAGATTTGACGGATTATCTTAAAACCAGCGGCATAGCCGTACGCTATCTTCATTCAGACATTAAAACCCTAGAGCGACTTGAGATTATAAGAGACCTGCGTATGGATGTTTTTGATGTGCTTGTAGGCATAAACCTGCTGCGGGAGGGCCTAGACATCCC
>WQVB01000082.1 GCA_009781815.1 Defluviitaleaceae bacterium | reverse complement strand
GATATGATTCTCCTGCTCGTCATCCTGAGCTTGACTCAGGATCTATGTGGGCTAGTGCATAACCCAATTAAGACTGCCCTTCTCCAATTAGATCCTGAGTCGAGCTCAGGATGACGAGCAGGAGAGTATGGACTGTAGGCTTATTAACTCAGGGAGAAACAAGAATGTCGAGAGTAGCGGCGACCACCGTTGGTTGCAAGGTAAATTTGTATGACACACAAGATATATTAGAAAAGTTTATGGCCAAAGGCTATGAGGTTGTGGGCTTTGAGAGTGTGGCTGATGTTTATATAATCAACACCTGCTCTGTAACCAACTTGGCGGATAAGAAAAGCCGACAGATGGTGGGGCGTGCTAAAAAGGCTAACCCTGCCGCTATTGTTGTGGCTATGGGCTGCTCTACACAGGTTAACCCCGTTAAATATCAAGCCTTAGGGGTTGATATTATCATAGGCACGGCAAACCGTGGTGATATTTTTGCTTTTATTGATGCCTTCAAAGCTGGGGGGCGGGCTTACCTTCAGTTTGTAGGGGATGTTTTAGAAAAAAGACCTTATGAGCCACAAACCGTAACCTCTCTTGAAAATCGCACAAGGTCTTATTTGAAAATACAAGACGGCTGCAACAATTTTTGCACATATTGCATCATCCCTCATGCTCGTGGGTTGTCTCGCTCTCGACCTTTTAGAGATATTATGGAGGAGGCCCACGCCCTTGTGGCTTTAGGCTGCAAAGAAATTGTTGTAACGGGTATTCATGTTGCCTCTTATGGGAAAGATTTGGATGAGGATGTTAGCTTGCTTGACGTGCTTAGGCAGCTGGCGGAGGTTAAGGGGCTTGAGCGTATACGCCTAAGCTCGGTAGAGCCTAATGTGGTGGATGATGCTTTTTGTGAGTTTATTAAAAGCACGCCAAAGTTTTGCGGCCATCTCCATTTGTCTCTACAATCAGGCAGCGATGAGATATTAAGGAAGATGAAGAGGCATTATACAACGGCTGAATATGCTAGGGCTGTTGAGGATTTACGTAAAGTTTCGCCAGATATGGCTATCACTACCGATGTTATTGTGGGCTTCCCTGCCGAGAGGGAGGAGAACCACCTTGAAACTGTGGCGTTTTTGAAAAAGCTAAACCTGGCAGGCCTTCATGTTTTCCCCTATGCGGCCAAGGAGGGCACGCCAGCTGCCGCTATGAAAGAGCAAATAACAAAAGAGGTAAAAACCAAACGTAGCAAGGGTTTGTTGGCTTTAAGTGAAGAATGTCAAAAATCTTTTTATGATAGCTTTGTAGGCAAAAATATGAGCGTGCTGGTAGAAGAAAGGCTTGAAAACGGCATGTATAGTGGCAAAACCACCAACTATATACCTGTTTGTTTTGAAAGTGATAGGCGGGATTTGATAAATACAATCTGCCAAATAGAAATCAAAAACAGCGATAATAGTGTGCTTTTTGGTACATTATGATATTTAACTTGCAAAAAGCCTTAAAATAGGTTATGATTATAGTATCGCAACAGGCTATATACTTAGGAGGGCTTTTATGGGAAGCAACAATATATCACACCACACCCAAAAGATAAACTTTATAGGCAATATAAATAAAAGCCAGATTCGTGATATTTTAAAAGATATTTGCGATGCCTTAGAAGAAAAGGGATATGACCCTGTTGTGCAGATAGTCGGCTATATATTGTCAGGAGACCCAACATATATCACATCTCACAAAAACGCTAGAAGCTTGATAGGGCGTATTGAGCGTAATGAGCTTTTGGAAGAGATATTATATGCTTATCTGGGCAAAAGACCATAATGCGTACCCTTGCTTTAGATTTTGGCGATGTGCGTATTGGGGTGGCTATATCTGACGCCATGGGGTGGACGGCAAGCCCCTTGTGTGCCATATCTCGAAAAAACCCTATTGACCTTAAAAGCTCTATAGAGGAGCTTTGCAAAATTGTAAAAGAACGTGAAGTGAGCAAGATTGTTGTTGGCATGCCTAAAAACATGAACAACACCCAAGGGGAAAACTGCGAAAAAGTACAAAGGTTTGCCCAAAAACTTGAGAAGGCTATGCCTGATGTGGAGATTGTCTTTTTTGACGAAAGGCTAAGCACACAAAGGGCTTTGAGGATATATCAGGAAGCGGGCATTAGTGCTAAAAAACGAGAAAAGGGCGACCTTGACAAAATGGCAGCCCAGATAATCTTACAAGGATATTTAGACTTACAACGATAAAAAAGGAGAAACAAAATGGACAACGAAAACAACAATGAAGAATTTTTAGCAAATGGTGAAGAAATGGAAGAATTTTCGACTATTGTAATGACTGATGAGGACGGCAACGAGGTTGAGTATCTTGTTGTTGATGAGTTTGAGCATAAAGGCACAAATTATGTTGTGATGATGCTTGAGGAGTTTGAAGAAGAAGAAAATGTAGAGGCCGTTATCTTTAAGCAAATTATCGAAGAAGGTGCAGGAGACGAGCTTGTTTACGAAGAAATAAGCGAAGAAGAATATAACGATATTGAAGAAGTTTTAAGAAAAAGACTTGCAGAATTTGATATTGACATGGAATAGTATGCCTTTATAGAGGCGTTAATAAGCTACCGAATATGGGGGATTGGAGCCTTGGCTTTAATCTCTAGTTTGGTTATGCAAAAATATAGAAAGATATTTAGAGGTGAATTTTTTGGCTTTAAAAAGAAATGAAAAAAACGATAAGAAAATTGAAAAGAAAAACGTGAGCAAGGGTGGCAAAAACGGCAAAAAACTAAAAGTTATTGCCCTTGGTGGCCTTAACGAAATAGGCAAAAATATAACGATTTTTGAATATGGCGATGATATAATTGTTGTTGATAGCGGCATTGCTTTTCCAACTGATGATATGTTGGGGATAGACCTTGTCATCCCTGATTTTAGCTACCTTGTGCAAAACAAAGATAGGGTAAAAGCCATATTTGTAACCCACGGCCACGAAGACCATATCGGCAGTATACCTTACCTGCTTCGTGATATAAAAGCCCCTATATATGCTACACAGCTAACCTTAGGCTTGATACAAATAAAACTTAAAGAGCATAAATTAGATAGGGTTGAGATGAAAAAAGTCTCCGCTGGAGATGTTATTAAAGTGGGTAACTTTTCGGTGGAGTTTATTGCTGTAACTCACTCTATAGCTGATTCTTGCGGGCTTTGTATCAAAGTGCCTAACTGCACAGTTGTGCATACGGGAGATTTTAAGATAGACCACACGCCAGTAAGCGGAGACCATATAGACCTTGGTCGTTTTGCTGAGCTTGGTCGTGAGGGTGTTGATTTGCTATTATGCGACTCTACCAACGTAGAGTCTGAAGGCTATACCATGAGCGAGCGTTATGTTGGTGTTATTTTTGAGCGTATTTTTGAAAAACATCAAGACAGCCGCATTATGGTGGCTACCTTCTCATCCAACATACACCGCATACAGCAGGTTATAGACTGTGCTGTAAAGCATTTGCGTAAGGTGGCTATTATCGGTCGCTCTATGGCAAATACTGTTAAAATAGCTTCAGAGCTGGGCTATTTAAAAGTGCCACCAAAGGTGCTTATTGAGGCTAGCCAAATAAAAAATTATGAAGACAAGCAAATAGCTATAATCACCACAGGCAGCCAAGGCGAGCCTATGAGTGCATTGTCTCGTATGTCTATGTCTGAGCATAAGCAGGTTGCCATCAAGGCGGGGGATGCTGTTGTTATATCTGCCTCGCCTATACCAGGCAACGAAAGGTCTGTCTCTAAAGTTATTGATGAGCTACTCAAAAAGGGTGCAAATGTAATGTATGACGCTCTTGGAGACGTGCACGTATCAGGCCATGCTAAACGTGAAGAGCTAAAGATAATGCACTCCCTCGTTAACCCTACCTACTTTATGCCAGTGCATGGTGAGTTTAGACACCTTAAAATGCACAAAGAGCTTGCGGTGGATATGGGCACCCCTAGAGACAACTGCTTTGTTATGAAGCTAGGTGATGTTTTAGAAATATCTAAAGATAATGCTAAGATAACGGGTAGCGTGCCTTCTGGGCGTGTTTTTGTTGATGGTCTTGGCGTTGGTGATGTTGGTAATGTGGTTTTGAGAGATAGAAAGCACCTATCTCAAGACGGCTTGATTGTTGTTGTTCTCACCTATGAGGGGGCTACAAGAGAGCTTTTGGCAGGGCCTGATATAATCTCACGTGGTTTTGTATATGTGCGTGAAAGCGAAGACCTTATGTGTGAGGCTAAAGAAGTTGTAAGAAAAACTTTTGATAAATGGCAAGGCAAATCAAACGGAGACGACTGGTCTAATATCAAAAATGAGATAAAAGACGAGCTGCGAAGCTTTGTTTGGAAAGAAACCAAAAGAAGCCCCATGATATTGCCTATTATTGTTGAGGTTTAAATCTCTTTCAAATCTGAGGTATTTTTGTTATGCGTAAAAAGATTCTAAATTATAGCAATTATCTTGCTGGTGGGCTTTTTAACATCCTCCTTGTGGTTGTGATTGTTATTGTGGGCTACCTTGTGGCAACATGGGCTTTTGACCAGTTTACCCCGCAAGATGTAACCCAAAGGCCGTTTTACGAGATTTCTATCGAGATCCCCGAAGAGGCGACGGCTTTGGAGGCTGCACGCATATTGCGTGAAAATAACCTTATAAACAATGAATGGACATTTTATTTAAGCTCGGTTTTAAATGGCTCATCCAGCCACTTTCTCTATGGCACATTTGCCCTAAACACCCATATGAGCGAGCCTGACCTTATGGAGGCTTTGCAGTCTATGAGCTTTTTAAAGCCTGATGAGGGCCGCATTGTTATTATAGAGGGCTTAACGAATAGGCAAATTGCTCAGCTTTCAGCCACTTTAGGGTATTTTACGGCGGCGGAGTTTTTATATGAGGCGGAGAATGGGTTTTTTAACCATGAGTTTTTGGTGGGGGTTGGCACTAGGACAAACCGCCTTGAGGGCTTTTTGTTTCCTGATACTTACAACCTGCCCCCAAACCCTAGCCCTAGAGACTTGATTGTGCGTATGCTTGACCGCTTTGAGGGTGTTTTTGGCATGGAGCAACAAATACAGCTAGAGCAGCTATCCAGCCAAATGGGGCGAAACATTGCCCTTGAGGAGTTGATTATTGTGGCGTCTATTGTGGAGGCGGAGGCTGTTTTGCATGAAGAGAGACCGACTGTTGCCGCCGTTATATTTAATCGCCTAGCTGCTGGCATGCCGTTAGAGATGATAACCACGGTTGTGTATGCAACAGACACCACCGCAAGCCGCTTGACGGCTCAACATTTTGCGTCTACCTCACCATACAATACCTTTAACCGTGTAGGTTTGCCTGTAGGGCCTATATCTAACCCGAGCTTTTCGGCTATAGATGCGGCACTTAACCCCGCTAATGTAGATTATTTGTTTATGTTAAAGCTTGAAGATGGTAGCCACTTTTTTAGTAATACCCAAGCGGCACATGATGCGGCTGCTGCCGCTTTAGCTCAATAGATATCGCAATGCCTCCCCCCGTGCCTGCGGCACTTCCCCCCTCGGGGAGGGGGGCTTGGCACGGTGAGCTATCAGCTTTTATGATGGCTCGTTGTTCGGGCTTTAATCAACCCCTATTTTATTGCTATCTCTAAAATTTCTGCCCCGAGTGGGGCGGGGGAGAACTGATTGATTGGGGTATTGATAATGGGGTGGGAACGAGGGGCAGAAATTTGGATTCATGCCACCTAAGTCCTCACTTTCCTTAATGATGGAAGGTCTACTAACATGAGTAAAGGAAAAGACATCTTACATTCAGATATAGAGGCTTTTCTAGGTGCTTTTGATAAAAACCTAGGTGGGGATATTGGGGCTTTTCAACAAGAAGCTTATGAAAAGGGCTACCCCGTTATATCTCAAGATGTGGCAATGTTTTTAGATATGATTTTGAAAATGAAAAAACCTAAAGCTATCCTCGAAGTGGGGTGTGCTAT
>WQVB01000081.1 GCA_009781815.1 Defluviitaleaceae bacterium | reverse complement strand
TATTTCGTATTCACTTGGTCAAGAATGAGATTATAGCCATATGTAGGTGCCAAGAGACGTAAATGCAAGCGACCTTATTTAGCTTTTTGAACGATATGGATATAAGCTTGTCAGACAAGCTGGAAGTCATATAAGATTGTCAAAAACTTTTGATGATAAAGAGCATTCTATAACCATTCCAAATCATAAACCTATAAAAATAGGCACACTTCAAAGTATAGTTAAAGACGTGTGTCTTGTTAATGGAATAGAGATAGACGTATTTTATGGTCAAATATAATCGAAGAACTATGGAGAGATAAAGTCAAATGGAGTTAAAAAAATGCATACAATGTGGCGGCAAAATACAATTTAATGCCGAGCAGAATTTATATAAATGTTTGTATTGCCTTTCGGAGTATAAACCATCTAAGCCTGACCAAAGCCCAGTTGACGCGAGCAAAACCGTTACCATAGGCGGCGTTAGCTTTGATGTTAATTTTGGAGAATTTAAAATTAATGAGGGTGTAAAGCGAAAAATCAAAATAGGTGTTGCTATTGGGATTGTGTCGTTTTTTGCTATTGTTATAGGGGCTACCCTTCTTTTGTTGTGGGATGATTTTTTTGCCCCTACAAGCAGCCCTACACAACCACCAAGTCAGACGTCTGGGCAGCAAATGCCATCAGATGATATAGTGGTTACGGTTGGAGAGACGGTTGTGTTAGAAAACTTTAATGTTACGCTAAACCATGTAGTCTTTCGCAGAGGGGGCATATTTGGCGACCCTTCTCAAGAGGGGCAATATATAGCAATAAATATGACATTTGAAAATATATCAGATGAGAGCCAAAACATAGGAGGGTTCGGAATTAGATCCTATGCGGACAATGTTAGAGATGAGTTTGCATCGAGAGGTACGAGAAACCTTGGAGGCGGAAGCCTAAGCGGTGAGCTTGGTGCTGGTAGAATAGAAATTGGCTATGTAGGTCGCCGCATTGTTTTTGGTGCAAGCGAGCTGATTATAGAATATGAAGCATTCAATAGGGAGAGGGCGACCTTCACACTCAACATCCCTCAACAATAGAGAGGATTACATATGACACAATTTTCAAAAATACAAGCCCTTGTGGTGGCGGGGTTGATGATAGCTATTGGTGTTTTAATGCCTTGGCTTTTAGGTCATTCTGTTGGCTTGCCAGGCACCGTGCTTTTGCCTATGCATATACCTGTCTTGCTAGGTGGTCTTTTAGTGGGGCCAAAATATGGCTTGATGATAGGGGTTATAACGCCTATTTTGTCAAATCTCATAACGGGTATGCCGCCCACCTTCCCCATGTTGCCTATAATGATAGGGGAGCTTGGGGTATATGGCTTTGTTAGCGGCTTTATATTTGCCAAAACTAGCAAGATCCAAAATGGCTTTGTGCGTGTTTATGCCTCTATGCTGCCTGCTATGATTTTGGGGCGTGCTATGTATGGCATTATTTTTGGCGTGTTGGTTTTGTCTAGCTCATACACTTCAGAGTCTATAAGAGCTTTGACTGTGCCTTTGGCACTTGTTACGGGCTTGCCAGGCATTGCAATACAGCTGGTAGCCATACCTATTATAACTTTTTCGATTTTGAACCTTAAAAGCCGACATAATTAAGAATAGACGGGGGATATGTAAATGACACCAAAAGAGCTGCCACAAGCTATAGACTATATTAAAAGCGGCGAACATACCTGCATTGTTATGCAAGATGGAGTGATAACCCACAAAACATCAGGCATTGGGGTGAAGCCTATTAAAGAGCTTTATGAAAACCAGCCAGAGGCACTTAAAAACGCACAAGTGGCGGATAAGGTTATAGGCAAGGCGGCGGCCATGCTTTTGCACCTTGCGGGTGCTGCCTTTATATATGGTAATATCATGAGTGCTAGGGCTGTGGATTATTTAGAAAAGCACAACATACCACACCAGTATGGCATGCTGGTGGACGCCATTATAAATAGAGCGGGGGACGACACCTGCCCGCTGGAAAAAGCTGTGCTTAATATTGAAGATAAAGATGAGGCATATGAAGCCATAAAGGCGACTATAGCGGCTTTGATGGCGAAGGCTGCTAGTCAATAAAGAAGTGAACAAGCTTGTAGCGAAACCTTTTGGATATGGCAACACTATTTCCCCAACCGTCATCCTGAGCCCTTGGTTGAGCTTGGTTTTAAGCGAAACTTGACTCAGGATGACGGTTGGGGGGAGTAAATATATTTTGCTTTCGTAACGAATCAATAAGGCTTACCACTCTCAACAATAAAAAAACATTGATATTTTTCTATTTTTGTGATACAATATGTCTCACAAGGTAAAATGCTAGTGAGGAGATGATATTGTGTTTTCAACCCATGTTAGAGCTGTTAGAGATTTGAGAAATAACTACCCCGAGGTTTCAGCCATAATAAAGCAGCGCAACAATGTGATTATAACCAACAACGGCAAAAGCGAGGCGGTGCTTATACCTTTTGAAGATTTTGCGGATTATGAGGAGTATTTGCATGTGCGTTATGTGAAGGAGAAGCTTGCGGAAGTTGAAGCGGTTGCTAATGACCCTAGTCAATGGACTAGCATCGAAGATTTTTTTGAAGAGATTAAAAGCTGGGATGATGATAAAGCATGAAGATATCAATATCGAGTGCAGCAAAGGCAGAATTAAGGGATATAAAGCGATATTTATCTAAATTTGGAGATAGTCCTCCTGAAAAATTTATGGATAATTTTGAGAAGTTTTGTTCTAAAGTCGTTGATATGCCCTATATGTTTAGTGAATACTCTTATGACCCAAGCTATCGCAAAGCTCCACTCGTTTTTGACTATGTGATTTTTTATAAGGTCTATAGCGAGAAAAATACGATACATATTTATCGTATTTTACATAGCAGAAGAGACTTAAGCTCAATATTAGACTAACAAATCCCCCGTGCCTATTCAATAGACATGGGGGATTTGTTATTTTGGCAGGCGGATTGTCATAATGGTGCCTACGCCCACCTCGCTGGTGGCGTGGATGCGACCTTTGTGGCCTTCTATAATCTCTTTGGCTATGCTAAGGCCTAGCCCTGTGCCGCCAAGCTCACGGCTGCGGGCTTTATCCACCCTATAAAAACGCTCAAAAATGCTGCGAAGGTCTTCTTTGGGGATACCTATGCCGTTATCTTTAATGTAGATGAGGCAATGGGCGTCTCTTTCTTGTATCTCTACCGCAACCTCTGCCCCCTCTTGGCTGTAGCGTAAAGAGTTTGAGATAAGGTTGTTTAGGGTTTGGCTTATACGGTCAGCATCCAAAGGCAGGAAGATGCGGTCAGCATTAGATTCAAAGGTGATTTTTTTGTTTTCTTTTTGGGCGGAGATTTGGTGCTTGCTTATATTTTCTTTTACCAACGCCACAATGTCGCCTAGTTTAAAGGTAAACTCCATTTGCCCTGCATCAAAACGAGAAAGCTCAAGCAAATCCCTTATAATGGTGGCCATTCTATCTGCCTCATATTCCATGGTTTTTAAAAAGTTATCTCGTATTTCAGGGTCTTCTGCCGCCCCATCCAGTAGGGTTTCGGTGTAGGTTTTAATGGTTGTTAGGGGTGTTCTCAACTCATGAGACACATTTGCAACAAAATCTTTACGCATATTGTCTAAAAGTATATGTTTTGTTATATCTTGCAAAACAACCACAATGCCTTGGATAACGCCGCCCTCATCTCTATAGGTGTTAAAGGTAGCGTTTAAAAATCTGCCGTCTCTGCCTATAATAGCATCTTCCATTTTATCCATTTCATAGTTTACTTCTTCACCTACGTTTAAAGAGGTAAAAAGCTGCTTAAAAGATATTCTCTCGATCTCCTCAACACCTAAAAGCTCTTTAGAGGCGTGGTTAGAGTGGAGCAAAACCCCAAAGCTATCATAAGCAAGCACTCCGTCTGTCATATTATACATAATGATATCTTGCTTGTTTTTCTCTCTCGTTATGATGGCTATACTTTCTTCTAAATTTTTGCCCATCATGCCAAAGCTTTGAGAAAGATGACCTATTTCATCTTTAGTGTTTATAATTTCAAAATCATCAACTTTATCTACCCTAAAGTTTTTGATATTTTTAATAAGCTTTAGCAAGTTTTTTGTAAGTGGCACAGAAAAGGCGATAGTTAGGATGGTCGCCGCAGCCATAGCCATTACACCGCCTATTATGATGGTGTTTGTGGTGGCTGCAAGGGTCTCTAAAAAATCATTAGCTGATGTTCTAATAAAAATCACATAATCTGCAAGGTCGCCTTGATTAGGGGCTTGGTGGGCGTGAAACAGCTCAGATAAAAATATTGAATGAGCATATTCAAACCAATAGCCTATATCTCCAAATGTGTTTGGAGAGGCGGTGAAAGCCTCAAAAGAAGATACGCCCGTCAAAGCTGAAACCACGGAAGATTTGCCAATAAAGCCCTGGTTTATCTCCGCAGGG
This sequence comes from Defluviitaleaceae bacterium, assembly GCA_009781815.1. Taxonomy (GTDB): domain Bacteria; phylum Bacillota; class Clostridia; order Lachnospirales; family WRAX01; genus WQVB01. The sequence goes on along the minus strand of WQVB01000081.1, from coordinate 1,547 downwards.
CTTGTGTATAAAATTTGCATATCACTACCGCTTATTATAAAAACTTCTAAATCTGCCGAAAGGTGAGTAGCTATAATGGCTCTAAAATTAGCTATAATGGCGTCTTCAAAGGCCTCTCGACCTAAGCCTGTGCCGCCTTCTCTTATATTTTGAGCAACTGCTGGGTCAAATACATTTTCTCTTGTAAAAATCGCCCTAGCTTCAAGGTAACTTCTAGCTTCGTTGGCTTCGTTGGCTCTAAGGCTGGCGACGATAAACACACCTGTGGATAGCATCACAAAAAAAACCAAGCCAACGGATATTAAAACCATTTTCCAACGTATGCTCATGAAATCTCCTATTAGACCTTACGATTTCTAAGAAGGTCTAGTTTTGCTCTGCTCTAAAATAATACCCCACACCACGGCGTGTCATGATGTATTTTGGGTCTTCTGGGTTTTTTTCAAGCTTAGAACGCAAGCGGCGTATGGTTACATCCACCGTGCGGGCATCTCCATAATATTCATAGCCCCAAACACGCTGCAACAGCTGCTCACGAGAAAAAACTTGAGAGTTGTTAGCCGCTAAAAACTTTGTAAGCTCATACTCCCTATTTGTAAGCTCTAAAGCTATACCTTCACGCCTTACTTCAAAGCGGCCTGTGTCTACCACAATGTCTCCATATTCTAAAACTTCACCAGCTACAACCTCTTCTGCTTTAGGGTCTATCTCTTGCAGCACTTGGCGGCTGCGAAGGTTGGTTTTAACCCTTGCTAAAAGCTCCCTAACGCTAAAAGGCTTTACCACATAGTCGTCTGCCCCGAGCTCTAGCCCTAGCACTTTATCTACCTCTTCAGCACGGGCCGTAAGCATGATTATGGGCACTTGAGATTTTTCACGTATTCTTTTGCAAGTTTCAAAGCCGTCAAGTTTTGGCATCATCACATCAAGGATTATAAGGTCAGGTTTTTCTTTATCAAAGGCGATAAGGGCTGCTTCGCCGTCTTTAACGGCTACCACTTTGTAGCCTTCTTTTGATAGGTTAAAAGACACAATGTCTACAATATTTTTTTCGTCATCTACAACTAAAATTTTCTTTGCCATAAGGCTTTACCCCCATTTCTAAATTGCAAATATTAATTATTTTATATTTTACTCTATATCAACGGTTTTTGCAAGTAGTTTGTTGTGGGAGGAGTGGATAACTGCGTACGTCGTCATCCTGAAGTCTTGGTTGAGCCTTGCTCTTTAGGCGAAACTTGATTCAGAATCCCCTTCCTTCCTGAATTATATTAGGAAGGAAGGGGATTGCGGGTCAAGTCCGCAATGACGCTGTGGAGGCTGTTTGTCCACTCCTGTTGTGGCATTCACCTTTTATCGTGTCATCTTGCACCTCCAATACTCATCATAAACACTCCCAACTCGTCATCCTGAGCTTGACTCAGGATCTATGTATGATAGTAGACACCCAACTAAGCCTGCCCTTCTCCAACTAGATCGTAGCCTGCCCTCAGCTTGACTGGGGGTGTCAAGCACGGGACACGTCATTCCGATTTGCCTCTTCAAAG
>WQVB01000080.1 GCA_009781815.1 Defluviitaleaceae bacterium | reverse complement strand
TGCACCCCACCCCTGTAGGGAATGGATTTATCCATTCCGAAATTGTGTACCTAGCTATGGTTATAATCCTTTCCTAAGTTTAGCGGAATGGATAAATCCATTCCCTGCAGGGTCAATTGGATGGGAGGTGTATTTTGTTTCACTACAAGTCTAATGACGATGACTGTAGCCGCTTCGCTGCAAGCTTAATGATGATATCAACACATTCGACCATCTCCTATTTTGGATAGGGCTTGAAAAAATCTTGATTTTGGTGTAAGATATGGGCATGAGAGATTATAAAAATATTGACTTAGAAATAAATATGAGCAATTTGCATCTAACAAGGCCTTGTTTGGAGTATATGGATAGCTTTAGGGAGGCTTTGGTGGAGTATATGCTGGAAGGTGTTAGGGATTTTGCCTACCCTAAGGTAGACAGCCGATGGGATGTAAAGCGATATCTAAAACGCCTTAAAAGGCTTGAGGTGGGCAAGGTTGTTGGTCATGTGGCAAGCACCTCTTTTTGGCTGGTAGATGGTGCAAACTATATAGCCAGCGGAGATATTAGGCATAGCTTAAACGAGAGGCTGCGGATGCTTGGGGGCAATATAAGCTATGGTGTGCGACCTTCCGCTTGGGGGCAGGGCGTTGGCACTTTAAACCTTGCTATGCTGCTTAAAGAGGCGGCAAAGCTGGGGGTGAGGGAGCCTTTGATCACCTGTTATGAGGAGAATTTAGCTTCGAGAAAGATTATAGAAAAAAACGGCGGAGTGCTGATGAGAGAGGTGTTTAACAATGTTGAAGGCAAGCAAAAGCTTACAAGAATATATAAAATTGAGACCTCATCATCTGCTGTGCTTACAAGGGTTTGAGGGCAAGGGATATAACCAAGCTTTTGTAGATAATATGCAAAAAATATGGACATTGTTAAATGATAATACAAAAATTGATGTTGAAATTGTATATTCAACAGATGATATATGCCGATGTTGCCCTAAAATGATGGATGAAAACCTGTGTGATACTGATAAAAAGGTGAAAGAAATAGATAATAAAGTTGTGCAATATTTTGATATAGTTGAAGATAAATATGTATATGGAGATATTGTAGACCACATAAAAAGCCGTATGACGGCAGATGCAATGGACGAAATATGCGGCAGTTGTGAGTGGTATGGCGTCAGCAAATGCAAAGAAAATATACTAAAGAAGGATTAAACCTATGAAAAAATATACAGTTATAAACACCGAGGGCAACGCTAAAACAGCAACTTTAGAAACGGTACATGGCACTATAGAGACGCCAGTTTTTATGAATGTGGCAACAGCCGCCGCCATAAAGGGGGGCTTAGACGCTAAAGATTTAGAAGACTCAAAATGCCAAGTTGCCCTTGCAAACACCTATCACCTGCATTTGCGACCAGGGGATGAAACCGTGGCACATTTTGGCGGCGTGGCAAACTTTATGGGCTGGAGCAAGCCTACTCTTACCGATTCTGGTGGCTTTCAGGTGTTTTCCCTAGCAAAGCTCCGCCGTATCAAGGAAGAAGGGGTATATTTTGCCTCACACATAGACGGTCGCAAAATCTTTATGGGGCCTGAGGAGAGCATGGCAATACAAAGCAACCTAGCGTCCACCATAGCTATGGCTTTTGACGAATGCCCACCAGCCAAAGCTGAGAAAGAATATATCCAAGCATCGGTAGACCGCACCACAAGGTGGCTTAAACGCTCTATAGATGCTATTGACGCTCTAAATGCCAAGCCCACAACCCTAAACCCCCACCAGCTACTTTTCGGCATCAACCAAGGGGGCATCAACCCCAATATACGCATAGAGCATGCCAAAACCATAACTGACTTTGACATGGCGGGCTATGCCATAGGCGGCCTTGCCGTAGGCGAAAGCCACGAAGAAATGTACAATGTGCTTGACGCCACCATACCCCACCTGCCAAAAGACAAGCCTACATACCTAATGGGCGTAGGCACGCCCGAAAACATCCTAGAGGCTGTAGAGCGGGGCATTGATTTCTTCGACTGCGTCCTCCCTGCTCGCAACGGCCGCCATGGTCATGTTTTCACGGCTTTTGGTAAGCTAAACCTCTTTAACGCAAAGTTTGAGCGGGATGATGCCCCCATAGACCCAGCTTGCGGCTGCCTTGTGTGCAAAAGCCACACTAGAGGCTACATCCGCCATTTGTTAAAGGCGAAAGAGATGCTGGGCATGCGTCTTTGTGTTATGCATAATCTATATTTTTATAATAATATGATGGGTGAGATTAGGGAGGCTATAAAGAGTGGTAATTTTGCAAATTATAAAAAGCAAAAACTTGAGGATTTTAAAGGGGATTAGCCATTTGCTAACCCCCTTCAAACTTTATCCACGAGAAAATTTTATATCTTTTTGAGGGAGTGGACAAAAATGTGCTGATCACTTACCTGCATGTCATCCCTAACTTGTTTCGCCTAAAAGTGGGCTTTATTGCTTTTTGAAATCATCAAGATTAATGCCTATTTCGCTAAGAAACGAGGACATCTCTTCCTCTACATCAAAACCAAACTTCTTGTTGCCCCACCATTTGTCAAAAGTATTTGGGCAGACGGCTTTGATGGACTCTTCGTCATCTTCCTCCCATTTAAAATCTATTTCAGGGCGAGGGGTTGGCAAAAATTCTATGTGATTTTGTGCATCCCACTCAGCATCATAAATGTCTTTGCCCCATTTTTCTTCAAAAACTTCGCTGTGTATATAGCTTACTTCCTCCCATTCAGGGTATTCTCCATCGGGTATTTTATCAAATTCATCACACAAGCTATCGGTATTTGCAAGGGCTGCCTCATATACGTCTTGGCCACGGGTTACAAGCCAAAAGCGAAAATAGTCAAAGCCATCATCCCCGCAGCCGCCCATAACGGTATATGCCACCGCCCATAGGTCTTGCTTATAGGATTCTGCGTGGAGATAATCCCACCAATATTTGTACCCTAAAAGCTCTTCTTGGGTTAGCTTTGCAAGTTCATCTTTTAAGTTTTTGCCGTGATTAGATTTTTCAATGATGCTCCAAAATTGATCTTTTGTTAGTAGTGATGATACTAGTTTTTTCATGGCTTGCCTCCTAGATATCCGAATTGATGATAACGTATAATGAGGGGGAGATCCCGTGCAAAGCATGGGGCGTGTCAATCTAATTTGCCCCATACCGTCATCCCGTGCTTGACACGGGATCTATGTATGATAGTGGACACCCAACTAGGACTGCCCTTCTCTAATTAGATCCCGTGTCAAGCACGGGATGACGGGAGGTGGGTTAAATATCCAAAACAAGCCCCACTGGGCAGTGGTCTGAGCCGTGCTGGTCTGCGTAGATGGTGGCTTCTTTTATTTTGTTGGCAATGGTGGCGGATACTACAAAATAGTCGATACGCCAGCCTGCGTTTCGTTCTCTTGCTCTTGAAATCATGCTCCACCAGGTGTAGGCGTCGGTTGTGTCGGGGTAGAGATGGCGAAAGGTGTCTACAAAGCCTGCGTTTAAAAGCTCCTCTATTTTACCACGCTCTTGGTCGGTAAAGCCTGCACTTTTGCGGTTTGTTTTGGGGTTTTTAAGGTCTATTTCTTTGTGGGCTACGTTTAGATCGCCACAAAGCACCACGGGCTTTTTATTTTGGAGGTTTATGAGATAGGCACGAAAGGCATCTTCCCACTCCATACGGTAGTCAAGGCGGAGTAGCTCGCTTTTAGAGTTGGGGGTGTAGACATTTACTAGGTAAAACTTATCATATTCGAGGGTGATAACACGGCCTTCTTTGTCGTGTTCTTCAATGCCGATGCCCTTAGAGCTTGAGAGCGGGGCTTGTTTGGCGAAGATTGCCGTGCCAGAATAGCCCTTTTTCTCGGCATCATTAAAAAATATATGATAGCCAGGGAAGTCAAACTCTAACTGGCTTTCGTGCATTTTGGTTTCTTGCAGGCAAAAAAAGTCGGCATCTTCTGCGTTAAAAAAGTCGAAAAAGCCTTTTTTGGCACAGGCTCTAAGGCCGTTTACATTCCAAGATATAAATTTCATTTTAATTTCCTCCTAGGTGTATTCATTCCACGTGGAACTATATGTGGTTATCTCGTATCACATTATTTCGATTTGGTTATTAAGCTTGTAGGGAAGGGATTTATCCCTTCCGCAATGGTTTACCCTAACCATGATAATAACCCTGCCCGAATAATAACGGAATGGATAAGCTTTTGTTGCAGACAAGCTGCAAGTCAGCCAAGGATCCATTCCCTACAGGGTTATAAGCACCCAAGCTAGGAATAACGAAAGATGGTCTTGACTTAAAGTCTAACTCTAACATAATTTTATCATATCACCTCATGTCTTGCAAATTTTTTTGTGGGGTGGTATAATGTTTTTAGCTTTGAGGGGAGGTTTTGGCTTTGACTTGTAAAAAATGCAACAACACCTTACAGCCAAGTGATGGTGTTTGCAAGGTTTGCGGCACTCCAGTAAGAAAAAAGATGGAAAGCGGCAAAGGAAAATATATAAAGGTGATAGCTGTGGTTTTGGTGCTGTCTGGCTGTGTTTTGCTTCTTTTAATGCACCTGCAAGGGCGGCTTGACCTTTCTTTTTTCACCAATCTATTTTCAAGAGATGCAGCACAAATAGAAGACACGCTTGATGAAGCTATAGATGATGAAAACGAAGGCGAAACACCCCATGAAGAGGACGAGCCTATAATCATAAAAGATGAAGAATATCTGCAAAACGCCATGGAGGCTATGCACCAAGCTGTTTTGGAGCTTTTGGTAGAGGGCGACAACATTTTCGTGTCTAATGCGGGGTATTTATATAATTTTACCCAAGGTGAGTTTGTAACTGCAGGCCTTTTTGAAGAAGGGCTAGACAATAAAAAGATTTTATACCTACGCCCTGCTAGCTTTGCAGATGTTGACGAGGCAAACCTACCTACAAGCAACAATCTGGTGGTTTTTATAGCTAGAGAGACCATAACGGGCATCGCTCTTTACTCTACCTACGGGCATCACCATGTGTTTAGAGAGAGCTTAAATGGGGTTTTAAGTGAGTATGCATGGGGGCCTTTAAGGGGCTACCTCATGCCCGATGCAAGCCATAGCATTTTTCAAAGCAGCCTTAACATTATAAGAAGCCACGAAAATCAGCAAAACATCCATATGCGGCACCTAATCACCAACGAGCGTTTTGCTTTTGCTACAGTATCTACTCCAGGGCAAAGCCATATTTTAAGGCATTATATACTTTCGATATACCCAACCTCCGAGATAAAGCTTGTTATCACCGAAGGCGGCACAAACACCATACAAGTCATCAATAACGCCCTGCCTGCTTTTGACCTTTATATGTTGCCTGATTGGGATTTTGACCACAACACTCTTTTATCAGATGGCCACAACGCTGTGGTTATTGATTTGTATAGAAGGGGGCATATAGCCGAAACAGACCTGCCGCAGTTTATATCCAGAACGGAGTATGCCGCCTTTGCGGTGTTCTCTCACAGCTCGTTTTTGATACACAACTCGCAAGTATTCCCCGTTAGGGATTGGGATGAAGCTTTAGGTCTAGGCTTGAGCTTCCCGTTTTACATATTACTTCAAAATTAGGAGCTTAACATGTTATCATTATCCATTGTAGATGTAAAAGGCTTTATGGCAAAGCTTCTTAAAGAAGATGTTTTTGATGGGTTTGATTTGCACACTTTAAACATACAAAGCTTTGCTAGCTTTGAGGTATATAAAGTGGCAGAAGAAGAGCCACCAAAATGGGGCGTTATAAAGCCTTATGCTTTTGATTTTGTAAAGGGTGGCAAAACACCTAAAGCTATAAAGCTTGTTTTATCATCAGGGGGAGAGGGCTGTATAAACATCTATTTTGAAGAAAGCAAAACCACCATCACCACGGGCTTTGCTCAAAAAACTTTTACTATGGACAAAAGCCAAGCTAGAATGTGGGAAGAGGATGTTTTGCAGTTTTTACAAAAGGCTAATATAGAATATATAAATGAAATGGAGGCTTAAAAAATGAGCGATAAGAGAAAAGTTATAGTAACTTTGAACACAATACTCAAAATAGT
>WQVB01000079.1 GCA_009781815.1 Defluviitaleaceae bacterium | reverse complement strand
GAGAGGAGAGGATCAGTATGACGGCAAGGGGTTCAGGATCACAAGATAGACCCAGCTACCCACGCCCTTTTCCAAAAACCACTTGAAAATTATCTTGTTTTGAGTTATGATAAGCAATATATCCATTTACTATACGAAGATTATGAGGTGCAACTATATGGCGGCAAAAAAGAACAATGTAAAATATGGCCTTAGGCTTGAGATAATAGCTATAATTTTGTTTTTCTCGGCGATTTTGGTTACGGTAAGCGTGCTTGGCTTTGCAGGTACTGTCGGGGGTTGGCTTTCAAGCCTCTTTTTGGGGCTGATTGGCATTGGGGCTTTCATCCTCCCTGTGGGGCTTGTGGCTTTTGGCATCTTGCTTTTAAAAAACCGCCACAAAAAGCTGTCAAAGCTTAATTTGTTTATGTATGCTTGCCTTTTTTTGGTGCTTATAAGCCTTGTACACCTTGCTGGCTTTAGCCGAGAGTATGATGCATCTATGGGGGCATATATAGCATCTGCCTTTCGCTACGGTGCGTGGAGCAACGGCGGCGTCTTTGGGGCTTTGCTATCCAGCTTCTTTGTGTGGGTGTGGGGTGAGGTTATCACCTACATATTCTTCATAGCGGTGATAGGCATATTGTTTATCTTGCTTTCTGGTCGCTCTTTGTTTTCAACCATACAAGAAGGCTATGGCACCATCCGCAAGGGTGTGGACAATACTATGCAAAAAAGAAGAGAAAAATTACAAAAAGCAAAAGAAGAGCAAGAGGCAATGCAAGCCCTAGAAGAGGCAGAAGCCGTTGCTGCACCTATGCATGCTGAAGATAGCCGTAGCATGCCTAAAAACTTCGTGGTAGAGCCGCTTGATGATAACACCACACCGCCATCTCGTTATCCCGCACTTGATGCGGGATCTCCCCAGCATAACCTTCAACCCTTTAACAATCAGCCTAGTGAGATTGCGGATCAAGTCCGCAATGACGAAGAAATAACCCACGATGACGAAACAATAATCCACAATGGCGAAACAGTAGCCCGCAATGACGAAGGGCAAACTCAAGATGAGGCGAAGGAAGAAGAAACCCACACAATCAATATACAAGGCCTTGTAGAGGGCGTAAAGCCCCAAGAAACTCAAAAAGACAGCCTGCCTTGGGATGATGAAGTGATAGTAGAGCTTGAACCCCTTGCAGAGCCACGTATATCAATAGAACCTAGAATAGAGCCTAAAGCAGCAATTGCAATGGAGGAGTACATCTTCCCCCCCGTGGAGCTTTTGCGTGAAAATACATATACCCCATCTCTAAGCTCTCAATCAGAAATCCTCCAAAATTCCAAAAAGCTGGAAGACACCCTACAATCCTTCGGGGTAAAGGCTACTGTGGTGGAGGTAAGCTGTGGCCCCGCTGTAACCCGCTATGAGCTTTCGCCAGGTGTAGGCGTAAAAGTGTCTAAAATCGCAGGCCTTGCGGATGACTTAGCTCTAAACCTAGCAGCAGAGACCATACGTATAGAAGCCCCCGTGCCTGGCAAGTCTGTAGTGGGTATAGAGATGCCAAACAAAGAGGTGCAGGCGGTCTTTTTTCGTGAGGTGCTTGACAATGAGGCCTTTTGGAGCAGCAAGTCTAAGCTATCTTTCGCTATGGGTAAAGACATTGCAGGCAACATAGCGGTGGGGGATATTGCAAAAATGCCTCACCTACTGGTGGCAGGCTCCACAGGCTCGGGCAAGTCAGTTTTTATTAACACTTTAATCACCAGCATCATTTACAAAGCAAGCCCTAAAGAAGTTAAACTTTTGATGATAGACCCTAAAGTGGTGGAGCTGTCTATTTACAACGGCATCCCTCATCTTTTGATACCCGTTGTAACCGACCCTCAAAAAGCAAGCGGGGCGCTAGGCTGGGCTGTGCGTGAGATGGAAAACCGCTATGCCCTTTTTGCAGAGGCAAATGCCCGCAACCTTGAAGGTTACAACAAAGAGCTTATAGAAGCTGGCAAAGAGGCCATCCCCCAAATCGTAATAATAATTGACGAGCTGGCAGATTTGATGATGACATGCGGCAAAGAGGTAGAGAGCAGCATCGTCCGCATAGCTCAAAAAGCAAGGGCTGCGGGCATACACCTAATCCTAGCTACCCAACGCCCCTCGGTAGACGTTATAACAGGCCTTATCAAAGCCAACGTGCCGTCTCGCCTTGCCTTTGCCGTGTCAAGCGGCACAGACAGCCGCACCATCCTAGACATGACGGGGGCGGAGAAGCTGCTGGGCAAGGGTGATATGCTCTTTAACCCAGTAGGCACACCAAAGCCCCGCCGCATACAAGGCTCTTTTATCTCCGACAAAGAGGTAGAGGCCATTGTAAACTTTATCAAACAAGACGGTGCAACAGAATATAGCGAAGAAATGATAGAAAAAATCACCTCCATCCCTGACGAGATAGACTTTTCAGACGAAAGCGACCCCTTTATAGACGAGGCCATCGCCTTCATAGTGGAAAAAGAAAAAGCAAGTACCTCCATGCTACAACGCAAATTCCGAATAGGCTATAACCGAGCCGCCCGCATGATGGAAGAGCTTGAGGGCAGGGGGCTTATAGGCCCTGAAGACGGTGCAAAGCCAAGAAAGGTGCTGATGACCCCATATCAACATAGGGAGTATGTGCAACGCAGGCAAGAGGCTATCGATAGCTCAATCAACAATGGGGATTTTTAAAGATTGCTCGTCTTACTAACCGTCATTGCGGGCCCTTGGTCGAGCCCCGCTCTTCGGGTGAGACTTGATCCGCAATCCCCTTCCTTGCTGATTTAATAAGGAGTTCATAAAAACAATGAAAATAACACCAAAAATAGTTACCATAGTGGTCGTCGTCCTTTTATTTTTTGCTATCATAATTCCATTGCACTGGGGCGAGACTTATGCATTAGGATATTTTGGATCAATCCTAGCTGGCGGTGCTACTGTTGTTGCGGTTTTTATTACTATCAATCACACCGCTAAAAGACAAGAAAAAGAACGTAAACGAGATGCTGCAATTCAAAGGCTCAATTTCGTTTCTTCTAGTCTGCGTTTGATGCTGTCTAAGTTAGATAGCATCCGTTATTTATCAGAAACTTTTTTGGCTCTAATAAACATATGGCGTGAAAATCCTCAAGAAATATATAAATTTCTAAATGAGGTTAGTGGAATCATTGATATGAATTTGGAATTTGATTTAGAAGAAAACGAGCTAATTGGGGAGGAATTTTTGAAATTACAAGAATATGCAAAGTCTTACGCAGGCTTATTGCATGAATTTTACTACTCTCTTGCTTTTTTTGAAAGCTTTGAGGCATATGCATCCTTTGAAAAATTCATTAAAGAATTTGATGGGCACTTCAAAAAATTGGACGAAATTAAACAACGATTTCTAGAGAAGCAGCATCTAAGCGAACAAGAATCAGAGGCTTTTGAGTTTCTAAAACAGAAGATAGGAGACACTAGGATAATATATAAGAAAGCACGTGAAAAACATATAAAGCTCGTGGAAGGGAAGAAAGAAGTTGATGCTTCTATTGAAACTATGCGAGATCGCTTAAAAGAACTTTATGATAAAGGTTACAAGTATCTTTTACCGACAATAAAAAGTGCCGAAGATAAGATGAAAAATAAAATCAAAGAGGAGTTTGGGGACTAAAAAGATAAAACCAAGATGGGAGATTTCGGATCAACTCCGCAATAAACTTGTAGTGAGGTTAATCCTACCTACCGCCATACCACACTCCCCAAGCCGTCATCCCGTGCTTGACACGGGATCTATGTATGATGGTGCACAACCCCAATTAGATCTGACCTCCTCCAATTAGATCCCGTGTCAAGCACGGGATGACGGCTAGGGGGTCTAATGCTTTTTCTACTTAGATAGTTTTTCTTGACAAACCAAAACAATTAGTCTATAATCGATAAGGATGGCCATTTGATGCTGTCCTTATTATGTTTGATAAATGAGACAGCCGAAAGGGTTGATATTATGAGTGAGATTAAAGATAATGTAATGGCCATTGTTGGAGCTAACTGGGGCGATGAGGGCAAGGGCAAAATAACGGATATAAAGGCACAGATGGCGGATGTTGTTGTTCGCTTTCAAGGCGGCTCAAACGCTGGGCATACCATTTTAAATGAGTATGGCAAGTTTGCTTTGCATCAGCTGCCTTCGGGCATATTTGGCAGGGGTGTTGTTAATGTTATTGGCAACGGCTGTGCTTTAAACCTTGAATATTTGGAAAAAGAGATGGGTACGGTTACGTATATAGTGCCTGATATGCAGTTTAACTTGATGATAGACCAGCGTGTGTCTCTTGTTTTACCTCACCACATTATGCTTGATGCCTTGGAGGAAGAGCGTAGGGGAGATCGCCAGTTTGGCTCAACAAAGGCGGGCATTGCACCTTTTTATTCTGAAAAATATATAAAAGAGTCTATCCAGTTTAGTGAGATTTTTGATGGGGAGCGTTTAAAGGAGCGTTTAAAGCATCTTTATGACAAGGTGAACCTAACCCTTGAGCACCTTTACAAAGCCCCCGCTGTAGATTATATGGATGTGTATGACTATTTAATGAAATATAAGCCCTTTGCTGAGCAATATATGGGCGACAGCTTTGCCTTTTTACATAAAGCGTGGAAGGAAGGCAAAAAGATATTGCTTGAAGGGCAGCTGGGTGCGTTGCGAGACCCATCTTTTGGCATATACCCTTATGTAACCTCTTCACACACTGTGGCTGGCTTTGCCTCTGTGGGGGCTGGCTTGCCGCCTTATGCTATTAACTGCATAATGGCCGTTACAAAGGCATATTCCTCTTGCGTTGGGGCTGGGCCATTTGTTACGGAGTGGTTTGATGAGCAGGCAGAAGAGCTTCGCAAGCGTGGTGGCGATGCTGGTGAGTATGGAGCAACAACAGGCAGGCCACGCCGTGTAGGGCCTTTTGATGCGGTGGCAACCCGCTATGGTGCAATGTGCCAAGGTGCTACGGAGCTGGCTATGACGGGCATTGACGTGCTTGCGTATATGAGTGAGATACCCGTTTGCGTGGCATATGAGGTAGATGGCAAGCATTTGACGGACTTTCCAACTGGGGCTCAACTAGACCGTGCAAAGCCAGTGTATGAGATGTTGCCGGGCTTTAAAGAAGATATCCGCCACATTCGTAATTTTGATGATTTGCCAGAAAACGCAAAGAATTATGTGCGTTTTATTGAAAAGCAGGTGGGCTTGCCTATTACCTTGCTATCTAACGGCCCAAAGAGGGATGAGATCGTTAATCTTTAAAATAGACTTGACAAATCGTTGGGAATAATCTATAATTTATGCTAGGCACTAAAAAGAGAGGGAGTGGTGTGCACTCTCCTCTCGATCAGGTTCATTGCTTGTTAGCGAGCATTGCGACCTTCAATGTTTATTTATCGAAACGTCGCTTGCTGTTGATATCAGAGCGACGTTTCTTTTTTCTTTCTGCGTAGTCAATTATTGTAACCACACTTGCTATAATCGAAAATGTTATAGCTATGTAAGAAAAAAGACAACCCATTGTCTCACCTCCTTTCACAAAGCAATAAATGCTTTATGAATAAAGGTCGCAATGTTGCCGCTCACTCGCTTGCAATTCACCTAATGTTATTATATATGCTTTGTTGAATATTGTCAAATTTAGGCTGTTTGTTGTTGTATGAGTAGGCGAAAAGAGACAAGTCGCTTGATACTTTTAAGGCTTTGTGTTATAATATCATCATAAATTCAAAAGAAGGGGAGGGCTGCTGCATGTTTAATATGGAAAAGATAACGCCTGTAGGCGATGGCTTAAGTGCTGATGAGATTTTTGATGCTCTTATAAGCAAAATGCAGATGTATCACCCCTCTTCGGATTTTAGCATGGTGGAGAAGGCATATCAGCTTGCGGCAACGGCTCATGCGGGGCAGTTGCGGCGGTCTGGCGAGCCTTATGTTATACACCCTTTGATTGTAGCTGGCATTTTGGCGGATTTGGAGTTAGATAGAGAGACGGTTACAGCGGGTATTTTGCACGATATTATAGAGGATACAGGCTACACCTACGAAGATATAGTGGAGATGTTTGGCACAGAG
>WQVB01000078.1 GCA_009781815.1 Defluviitaleaceae bacterium | reverse complement strand
GCCATAGGGCAGGGCTTTTTACGAAAAACAACAGACCAGTTTATGGTGGCGAAAATAACCCAAAAGGGTGCGGATTTTTTAAAGCAAAGCTATGAGGTGCATATGCGGGTAGAAGAAGGGTGGGGTGCTAAAACATCCCCAAGCGCCACGGCTTCCACTAGGTTTAAAAAGGCAAAAGCACCTCTACCTACATACCCTATCAACGAAGAGTTGCTAGAGGCTTTAAAAGCATTGCGGCTTGATATTGCTAAACAAAATGCCGTGCCAGCTTTTGTTGTTTTTAACGATGCAACCCTTATAGAGATGTGCCAAAAAATGCCACGAGATGGCGAAGAGCTTTTAGATATATCAGGCATTGGGCAAATGAAGGCAACCCGCTATGGCAAGGAGTTTTTAGAGGTTATTGCTCAGTTTGAGGGCGAAAAGGGCGAAGCCATCACAACATCAGCCCACACTCAATATAACCACGAAAATATCAACCCTAGCCCAAACCCTATATCAGTCAACTTTGTAGCAGATATGGTAAATGTGGCGTTAATGAAGGCAGGCCGTGAAAAAATAAGCGGTCAGATGATAAACAATTGGCTTATAAAACAAGGGCTGGTAGAGATTATAGAGATAGACGATAAAAATACAAAAATGCCCACACCACAAGGGGTAGGCATAGGCATAAAAAACGAAAAAAGAACCATTAGAGGCGAAGAGCTAAACATAAACCTTTTTGAAGAGGCGGCACAAAAATTTATTGCAGAAAATGCTTTGGATATATTAAAGTTAAGGAGGTAGGGGAGATGCTAAAAAAGCTAGCAGCTGGCCTTTGTTTGATTGTTATTGTATCTTTAATCATCCATGTAAACCTAGCTTTGCATACCTTCTACATACCTAACCCGCAAGTTGTCTCTCAAGAGCCACCTGCCTTTGAAGAAGAAGATGAGGAAGATGAAGAAGAAATATGCGAAATAGAGCCAGAGCCTTGCCTTTGCCCCACGCCCTATGAAGAGGCTGTGGCTTTTATGGAGCAATTTGGCGGGGATTTTGCCATACATTTTGAAAATTTAGAGGCAGGCTTTGTTTTTAGCCATTATGGCGATAGGGTCTTTTTTGGTGCATCTTCAACAAAGGCACATTTTGCCTTTTACATATATCACAAAGCATCCACAGGTCGCACCAACCTAAACACCACCGTTTATTTTGCCGAGGGGGATTATTGGGGAGGCAGCGGCTTTATCCGCCGTTATTATGAATATGGTGCATATTTTACCCAAAGGCGACTGCTTAGCTTGATGATGTCTCAAAGCGACAACATCGCCACAAGGATGCTTAGACGCACCCACGGCCTTGAAGGCTACCGCAACTTTATCGAAAGCGTAGGGGGCGACCCTAGCCTTTTGCATACCATATCATACTCATACATTACCGCTAATGAAGCTGGCATCTTAATGAGGGAGATTTTTCGATTTATAGAGACGGGCAACCACTTTGCCCTAGAGCTTAAGCAAGACATGCTACGCAACCGCTACCCCTTTATAGTGGCAGACCACCCCGTGGCCAGCAAAAGCGGATGGGCTCCAGGCTTTGGTGGTGCTTTTCACGATATGGCTATTATTTTCACAGATTCCCCCTACACTTTGGCAGTTTTATCTACTAGAGAGGGAGTGTGGACGGATATGTTGGATGTGCAAAATATATCCATGTTTTTTCAGGATTTTAATTATAGGTGGTTTATTAACCCCGACCATTTGTGTGAGAATCATACGTTGTTGTTCTAGCTGATCATCCTGCTCCTTCTTCCCGCTGCCCTATACCCATCATAGTCGTCATCCCACACCCCCTACCGTCATCCTGCACCCGCCTAGTCGTCATCCTGAGCTTGACTCAGGATCTATGTATGATAGTGCATGCCCAAGTTAAGCCTGCCCTTCTCCAATTATCATTAAGTTTGTAACGAAACTAACCCAACATCGTCATCCCGCACTCGATGCGGGATCTCCCTATGCCAATTGCTTGCTAGGTTGCACGTTATGCTAGGGAGATCCCCAATCAAGTTTCGCCCAAGAGCAGGGTTCAACCAAGGGTTGGGGATGACGTGTCATAACAATAGACTTATAGCGAGACGACTTACCTAGTCGTCATCCCGTGCTTGACACGGGATCTAATTGGAGAAGGGCATACCTAGTTGGGTTGTGTCCTTCCGTGCGTAGATCCCGTGTCAAGCACGGGATGACGGTAGGGGGGTGCGGGATGACTGTAGGGAGGGCGTGGGATAACGACTAGTGGGGTGTGGCGATAGGGATGATGCTATTTAACAGCCTTCGCCACAAAAAACACTCGCTCGCTTTCTTTTTTGGGTGGCTTTAAATCCTCATCATCTTCAAAAGGCTCATCAAACTTGCCTAGATATGTAAGCCCAGCTTGCTTCAAGGCCTCTTCGATCTCTTCAAAGCTATAGGCCCTTTGGGTATGCACCTCTTCATGGCGGGCATATTTACCATTCTCATCTTCAATAAAAAACGTAGCTTGATATTCGTTTATACACTCCAGCTCATCATAAAAATTTTCCCATATATAGGCAGATTTTTCATCCACATCAGAAAAGTTATTATCTGCCAGCACGTTTTTATATTTGTGGAGGGTGTTAATGTCAAAAACAAACAAACCATTAGGGTTAAGGTAGTTTTTAACCAGCTTAAAAACATCCACAAGCTCTTCATCTTCTAAAATATAGTTGATGCTGTCGCAAATGCAAATAATAGCATCCACCGTGCCATAAAGCTCAAACTCTCGCATATCTTGATTAAGAAAAAGTATGTGAGGGCTTTTTTGTTTCGCTACCCCAAGCATGTCCTCCGATATATCTACACCTATCATATCATACCCACGGGTAGACAATATGGCAGACATGTTGCCAGTGCCGCATGCAAGGTCTAAAACCAGCGTAGGCTTTGCATCAAAACGCTTCCAAAGCCTTTCTATATGGTTTGCCCACATCTCATATGGTGCGTCTATTAGGGCATCATACACATGGGCGAATCTTGTGTAAGCATCCATAGCTAAATCTTCCCTTCTTTCTTTCGTTTAGAAAGCAAGCCCCCAATGCGGCCGCTTTCTTTGGCTGTTAGGTTTTTCCAGCCGCCTTCTTGAATTTTATCTAAAAGCCCTAGCTCCGTGGCTATTTCGTATTTTGCTATGTCCATAGGGGTTAGGGGCTTTTTCTTTTTTGTGTCCTCTTTCATTATTATAATGCTCCTTTATGGTTTTGTAAAGGTATTTTGCCCCTCTATGCAAAAATAATTCCGCTATAAATAAAGAAGCCGACCATTTTAGGGCGACTCCTTAACATGTTTGATCACATATCTATCTTAAAGATATACGCTTTTTGAGAAGGTATAGGATGCCAGCGATACACAAGGCACAAACTCCAACGGCAAAGCCTATGAAGAGAAAGTCTATTTGACCTTGCTGGTAGGAGGTAAAGTAACCTTCAGGGTATAGGGGTATTTGCACCACCCTTTCAAAGTGGAAGGTGCCGTTGTTCAAACCTGCCACTGGCACGTTTTCATACCAGGTACCCCATGGTCTTTCTCGAGCTACTTGGATTAACTCATAAGGTCTATCTAGTATTTGAACGGTAAGCCAAAGGAAGAAAAAGTGAACACCTGCAGAAACCACGCCAGCCACCACACCATGAACCTTTTTGCCGAAAACCACACTATTGGCAAAGGTGATGGTTAAAAACAGCAATGTTATAAGAGCTAGAGCCGCAAGATTTACTTTAAGGATGACAATGTATAGTGTAGGGTCTGAAAGAACACGCCCTACAGCCGCCCAAAAATCACCTATAGGCGGGGTGATGATGATTATGAGGATAGGTGCAAGCAACATCATAAAGTTAAACCACACAAAAGACACTAAAATTTTAGAAAAGAGCATTTTGCCACGGCTTATGGGCAGGGTGAGCATTAAATAGCCCTCTGGCCCAAAAAAGTTGCGTTGAAAAAACATAAGTATTTGTAAGTAAGAGGCTATAACAACGCCAGTGATGCCTGCCGTCATCAATAAAGCTCTAAATTGAGTTACAGCATATATGGGTACATCTAAGAACATATCTAAAGCGAAAAACACCAACACAACCCCAGCAAACATAGCGAAAAACACCTTGTAGCTAAATGAAAAATCATGCTTTAGCATTTTTGTTAAGTTACTTTTAGTAGACATTTTTAAACACCTCTCTAAACAATTGATCAAGGGAGCATCCCTTTTCTTCTCTAATTTTTTCTACATCTTCATTAAGGATAAGCTGGCCTTGTTTTAAAAATAAGGCTTTATCAAGGGCTGGCTCTATATCTGCTATAATATGGGTAGAGACAAGTACAGCACCCTCTTCGTTAAAGTTTTTCAAGATAGTCTCGATTATAAACTCTCTGCTGGCGGGGTCAACGTGGCCTAGCGGCTCGTCAAGAATGTAGAGTTTTGCACGGCGGCTCATGGTGAGGGATAAGCCAACCTTCTCTTTCATCCCTTTGGAAAGTGCCTTGATTTTTTTATCCATAGGTATTTGCATTTGCGTTAACATGTTGCGAGCCTTTGTGGCGTCAAAATCTGCATAAAAATCTTTAAAAAAATCCACCGCTTGAGAAACCTTAAACCAGCGAGGCAGGTGAGGCACATCAGGCAGGTATGATATGTGGTTGTTAGCGGCTACCCCAGGGGCATTGCCTGCGATGGCGATGCTGCCTTCATAATCACTCATCAAGCCCATAATGCTTTTGATTAGAGTTGTTTTGCCGCTGCCGTTTGGGCCTAAAAGCCCTACAATCTTGCCTTTTTCGATTTCAAAGCTTAAATCTTTCACGGCTTGAAAGCTTCCATAGCTTTTGCTAAAATCTTTAACTTCTAAAATTTTATCCATTTTAATTGCCACTCTCCTTTAAATGTTTTTGCACATACTCTAAAATTTCATCATCAACCATGCTAAAGTCTCTCATCTGCTTTATATAGTCTCTCGTTAGCTTGGCGGGCAGGTTTTCTTTTAGAGCTTGAATTTTGCTTGCATCTTTTGTTACAAACCTTCCGCTTGTGCGTTCGGTGTATAAAAAGCCCATGTCTGTTAGCTTTTCTAGGCTTTTTTGCATGGTGTTGGGGTTGACTTTGTAATCAGCTGCAAGCACACGCACACTTTCTATTTTATCACCTGGTTTTAACACGCCCCCTGCAATGTCGCTTAATATGTTATCGACGATTTGTTGAAAGATAGGCGTGCCTGTGTCAAAGTTTATTTTATCAATAATACTCCTCCTCCTTTCAGCATTGAAAAGTTTAATTGTTCTATTGATATAATACAATAATACACTAATACAATTTTAATGTCAAGTGTTTTTTAAAGAATTTTTTGACAAATAAAAAAGCCGCCCTCATAAGGCGACATTTCATCTCTTCGTCATCCTGAGTCAAGCTCAGGACACATCATTCCGACTTGCTGATTGCTAGAGTTCGTCATTGCGGACTTGATCCGCAATCTCATTTATACCAATTGCTAAAAAGCAACTATTGCAAACTTAGGGATTGCGGATCAAGTCCGCAATGACGAAAAGGAATCCCAAGAGCATCAAAGCGGAATGACGTGAGCTCAGGATGACGATAGGGGGAGAGCGTATGCTGCAAACTTTTTATTTTTTAGCCATGATAGCTTCGGCTATATGGATTGTAGTTAGAGATTTTCTACATAAAAAATAAAACGTCGTTTGCCCTAGCACGGCATATAACGGCGTTTTATTTAAAACCAAGTTAGCACCTTAATCAAGGTTGCAATGCCTTGCCTAAGCAATAAGCATAAATCGAGGAGGTGTTATGCACTTCCTCTTTTTATTATAATAAACCATTTATCAAAAAAAGTCAACACTTTTTCCAAATTAAGAGCGGACAACTGCGTCCATCGTCATCCCGTGCTTGACACGGGATCTAATTGGAGAAGGTCAGTCCTAATTGGGCATGCACTATCATGCATAGATCCCGTGTCAAGCACGGGATGACGACACTTGGGTTCGTTTCGCTACAAGTCTAATGACGAGATGGATGCTATTTGTCCACCCCCTCCAAATTCTCTATTGGCGTATGGTTTGCTTTATTCTATCCTACTAATAGACCCTATGGCACCTCTGCTATTATATTGCACAACAGCAGGGTCGCCAATATATCTAAT
>WQVB01000077.1 GCA_009781815.1 Defluviitaleaceae bacterium | reverse complement strand
GTGGATTTATGCGTTCCGCATTGCCTTGCTGAAGGATTATTAGGCACTATTCCAATTTATTCGGAGTGGATAAATCCACTCCCTACGGGGATAGATTGGAATTATATGGTGTGGGATGATGAGACAGAGGATGGCGAAGCAGGTCGGATAGGAGGTTTTGCGATGGCTATTTTAGGTATAGGCACGGATATTGTGGAAATAGAGCGTATTGAAAAAAGCTTGAGCAATCCACGTTTTTTGCAAAAGTGCTTTACGCTACAAGAAATAGAATATTGCAAAAACAAGGGTGTATCTGCCTCTAAAAGCTTTGCGGGCTATTTTGCAGCTAAAGAATCGGTTGCCAAAGCCTTAGGCAGCGGATTTAAAGGCTTTTTGCCAAGAGATATTGAAGTTTGCCATAATGCTCTAGGCAGACCTTTTGTAAAATTTAGTGAGAAGGTTAATTTTTGCGAGACCAATAAAATTTTTATTAGCATCTCTCATGAAGATAGATATGCAACCGCATTAGCCATTATTGAGGAATGATATGGATAGAAGACCAGCTGGCAGGCCAATACAAAACCAAAAAAAGCCACAAAACAGCCGACAAAGCCCTTATAAACGTAAAAGAGGAGTAGATGTTTTTTTCGCTTTTGTTTTTATAGTGATAGGGATATATATTGTGGGCTATTTTCGCACCCATCATGGGTCAGGTGGGTCAGAAAGTGCAGGGCAAATCCGCCTTGAAATGGGCTATATAAACCCACCTACAACTTTTTCAGGGGTTATTGTGAGAGACGAGGTTGTGTACCATGCCACCCGCAACGGTAGCTTGATTTTTCATGTGGAAAACTCTCAAAGGGTTACGGGAGGTCATGTTGTAGCAAGCGTTAGAGACCAAGGGGCCACGGAGTATTTAAGAGAGCTTGAAAGGCTAGAGCAAGAGGCGGTTTTAGGCGGCAGAATAGGCCTTACGGCTAATCAAGAAGAGATAGACCAAAGAAACGGGCAAATACTAAATATGATTGGCAATGCCAGCTTTGATATGAGGGGCGATGTCTCCTCCCTGCAGGATTTGGGGCGGAGGGTGGATGAAGATATATCTAGGCGAAACCACCTATACTTTGTAGAGGCAAGCCAGCTTGAGGCTCACAGGCAAGCGACGGAAAGCCAATTGAACAATGTGGTTAACCAAATGAGCGTTTCCACATCTGGCACTATATCAGCCTATATGGATGGGCTGGAGGGCGTGCTTACGAGAGAAGCTTTGGGCAACATCTCAAGAGATATTATTGAAGGTGAATCAGAAATGAGGGCTGCTCCTTTTCAAATAGAGGCTGGGGGCGAGGCTTTTCGCCTTGTTCGCTCTAATGATTGGTTTGTAGCCAGCTTTATTCCCCGTGGGTATGTGCAGCATTTTTCAATAGGCTCTCGAACCACCATTTTTGCCTATAACCCTGAGGCGGATGGGGATGCGTTGCCTCTGCCTGCAGATGTTTATCGCCTTATTGACAATGGAGAATATTTTTACATAGTTTTTCGCACCAACTTTGAAGGCATACGCTTTATCAACCATAGAAATATAACATTTCAACTACAACAAAGCCCTACGGAAGGCTTTGTTGTGCCTACATCTGCCATCACAAGGAGGAGTGCCTTTGCCGTGCCTCGAGATTTTGTGCATTGGCGGTATGATATGCTTGTGGTTTTTCGTCAAGATGGGGCTGGCACCACCATGCTGCCTGTTACAGGCTGGAACGATGCTGACGCTGGCGTGTTTTACGTAATAAGTGGCGGTGGCGACCTTCGCCTTGGGGATGTTTTGGTGCATGAGGGCTATAGATTTACGCTAGACTCTATTGAAACTGTGGATGGGGTGTTTGTTTCTAATCGAGGCCATGCTGTTTTTCGTCAAATATATTTGCCTTTAAATTGGCAAGCTATAAATGATGAGTATATTGTTATAGACCCGAGAAACAACCCTAATATAAGGCTTTTTGATTGGGTTATAAGGGATGCTAGAGGGGCGGAGAATAGGTTGTTGTTGAATTAGTTTGGTTGTTTATCGTTAGACTTATAACAAAACGCCCTTCAGCCCTCCTAAGTCGTCATCCCGTGCTTGACACGGGATCTATGTATGATAGTGCATACCCAATTAAGCCTGCCCTACCCCAATTAGATCCCGTGTCAAGCACGGGATGACGGAAGGGTGGCGTGGGATGATGGTTTAGGATAATGGGGTATGGTGGCGGCACTAAAACACCATTTGACAAAAGTTATCCACAAAATTATAAAAAATCCACATTGGATGTTGACAACTATCCACATTATGTGTATAATTGTACTCAAGCTACTTACGAAGTACTTGTAAAGTGCATAAAATACACATTTTGAAGGAGATTGGTTGCAATGGGCGTTTTTGAAAAAATTAAAAATGGAGCTAGAAATATTTTTCTCAACCCTAAATATGGTCCAGAAGATGGAGACTATATGGAATTTGATGAGGACAACTACGCCTATGGCGATGATGAGGATGTAGCACCTATAACCAGTTTTGAAGCTGGACGCTCTTCTTTAAGGTCAGCCGCAAAGGGCGACACAATAGCCTTAACAAACCATAAAAAGCCAGAAACAAACGGCGTGTACAATATAAACGAAAAAAATAAAGTGAAAATTGTAAGGTGCTACCCTACAAAGGTTGCTGATGTTAAAGAGATTAACGACCATATTAAAAAGGGCTGCTCGGTTATTATCGACCTTACAAAAACCGAAGATGTGGCTGAAGCTCAAAGAATAGTTGACGTTTCTAGTGGTGTTATGTTAAACTGTGGTGGAGAGATTGAAAATATCGGCAAGCTTTTATACATCTTAGCACCAGTAGGCGTTGAGGTTACCGATTCTCACAGCGAGCATTTAAAGGCTAACGGCATCGACACTATTCGCAAGGCTCGTTACGGAAGCTAAAGAGGTACAAGCTTGACAACAACTCTCTATGGGAGGAATTAGATGAATGTAGCTGTAGCAACGGCTGTTGGTTGGTTTAGAGAAATATTGTTTTGGGCTTTTATTATTAGGATAGTGATATCTTGGATATCGCAACTGCAACGAACTTTTATAGCCACTATAATCGTTATGTTCACGGAGCCCTTTATATCACCAATTAGACGTTTGATTAGCAAATCTCCCCTAGGCGGCGGTATGTTTGACTTTTCTTTAATGATATCATGGTTTTTGTGGCTTTTTTTGATAATACCTTTTTTACACAACTTAGCTTTAACTCAACTACCCACATAAAAGGGTGCATAAAATTATGAAAAGAATAGGCATTATAGGCGGCAGCTTTGACCCTATACATTTAGGGCATTTAGCCGCTGCACAAGAGGTCGGGCAAAAGCTTTTTTTAGACAAGATAATATTTATACCTGTGGGCACACCTGCTTTTAAAGAGAGTGGCCCACTTTTGGCGTCGGCACATCATCGTTATGATATGTGCCTTTTGGCTTGTTCATCAAACCCTATGTTTAGCCTTAGCGATATAGAGGTTAAAAAAGACGGACCATGCTTTACAATAGACACTTTGCGAGAGCTAAAAGAGATTTACCCTATAGATAAGCTGTTTTTTATAATGGGGGCAGACCAAGCAAACCAACTGCACCTTTGGGAAAGGCATGAAGGTATATTTGACCTGTGCGATATTGTGGTTGTAAAGCGACCAGGCCATGCTATGCCCAATAACCATAAGTTTCCTTTTATTTTTGTGGAGGATACCACGGGGGTTGATATCTCCTCCACCAAAATCCGCCAGAGGCTTAAAAATGACGAAAAGGTTGACTACCTTGTGCCTGATGCTGTTATAAGGTATATGGAGAATAACAACCTTTACCAAGGCACCATCTCTGCCATTAAAAAGCGGCTAGAGATGCACCTGTCTCGCCCTAGATATTTACATTCACTAGCGGTGATGGACGAGGCGGTAAAGATGGCAAAACATTATAAGCTAGATAATGAAAAGGTAGAGAAAACCCGTATAGCGGCCTTGCTGCATGATTGTGCTAAAAACATTTGCAACGAGATGCCCTATAAAGTTGTTGAGAAAATTTGCCAAGGGGCGGGCATATCTTTAGACCCGTTTTTTAAGGCAGATGTGCCTTTAGCACATGGCTATGCTGGGGTTGCTGTTGCACAAAATATATATGGCATAGAAGATAGAGAGATACTTGACGCTATAGAGCATCACATTTTTGGGAAGCCTAATATGACCATGATGGAGAAGATTGTATATCTGGCGGACTTTATAGAGCCAACCCGCCCGCAAAACGACATTATAATTAAAGCACGCAATTTGGCGTATAATGATACAGGGGGTGTTGGCACAAGCTTGCCGCACCATCTTTCGGATGATTCCCCATCATCCTTTGCATCATCTTCCTCATGTGCCTCTAGGCACATTTCGTCAGATGCTACTTCGGATGATGAAAAATCAGGCTCGAAAGCTGCTGAGGCAAACTCATGCCAACACCCCCTAGACAAAGCTATGGCTTTTGTGTTAAAATTTACGGTAGAGAAAAATAGGGTTAAAAAAAGACCCGTATACGAAAAGTCTTTAGAGGCTTTAGATTTTTATGAAGGAAAGTGATGCATATGAACAACGAGAGAGAAACCATGCTGCTAGATGACGCTGGCGTGGCTGCTGCCGTTAAGCTAGCGGTAGAAGCTATAGACGACAAAATGGGTGAAGACATTGTAACCCTTGACCTTAGGGGTGTGTCGCCTTTGGCGGATTATTTTGTGATAGCAAGTGCAAACAACACAAACCAGCTAAAAGCCATGATGGAAAATGTTGAAGAAGCCCTTGAGAAAAATGGCATTTTTGCACGCCATATAGAGGGCGTTGCTGCTGGCAACTGGATATTGATGGATTTTGCATATATTGTGGTGCATTTGTTTTTGAAAGAAGATAGAGAGCATTATCGCCTAGACAAGCTATGGGGCGATGCTAGGCACATAGAAATAGGCACAACCGAGGGTGATGATGAGCAATAATAAAAAAGAATATAACAACGAGAGCATAACCCAGCTAAAAGGGGCCGACAGAGTGCGAAAGCGCCCGTCGGTTATTTTTGGTTCTGACGGTTTAGAAGGTTGCCAGCACTCGGTTTTTGAGATTATCTCAAACTCTATTGACGAGGCACGAGAGGGTTATGGAGACAAAATAGAGATAACCCTTCACGAAGATGGCTCTATCACTAATAAAGATTATGGCAGGGGCATACCTGTTGATTATAACAAGGCGGAAGACCGCTACAACTGGGAGCTTCTGTTTTGTGAGCTTTATGCGGGGGGCAAATATAATACCAATGATGGAGACGAAAGCTATCAATTTTCGCTGGGTTTAAACGGCTTGGGGCTTGCCTCTGCTCAATATTCATCACGCTTTATGGATGTTACAATCTATCGTGATGATGTGAAATATAGCCTAAGCTTTGAGCGTGGCGAAAATGTAGGCGGCCTTGCAAAAGAAGCGGCAGAGGGCATGCCCACAGGCTCTACAATCCGCTGGAAGCCTGATGATGAGGTGTTTAAAGACATTAACATACCTCTAAGCTATTTTCAAGATATGCTTAAAAAGCAAGCTATTGTTAACCCCCATGTAACCTTTCTTTTGCTGGATGAGGCAAGTGGGGAGGAGTTTGTTTATCGCTATGAGGCGGGCATTGTGGGCTACGTCAAAGAGCTGACGGAGGGCAACGCCTTTGTAGATGTGGCACATTTTAGCCACGAGACAAAAGGTCGAGATAGGGAAGATTTGCCCGAATATCGCTTAAAATTTGACATTGCTTTTGTTTTTGATAACCAAAACAGCATGACACAGTATTTTCATAACTCAAGCTTTTTAGAGTATGGTGGCTCGCCAGACAAAGCCATCCGCTCTGCCTTTGTGTCGGCTGTTGATGCCTACATAAAAGACAGCGGCAACTATAAAAAAGACGAGAAAAAGATAACTTTTGCAGATATTGAAGATTCTCTTGTTTTAGTGTCTTCTTCTTTCTCTACCATCACATCCTACGAAAACCAAACGAAAAAGGCCATTAACAACAAGTTTATACAAGATGCCATGCGAGATTATTTGCGGAAGCAGCTGCCTATATATTTTGTTGAAAACAAGGCGGATGCAGATAAAATAGCCGCCCAAGTGCTTATAAATAAACGCAGCAGAGAGTCTGCCGAGAAGACCCGCCTTTCGGTTAAGAAAAAGCTGACAGGCACTATGGACTTTACAAACAGGGCTGAAAAGTTTGTAAACTGCCGCAC
>WQVB01000076.1 GCA_009781815.1 Defluviitaleaceae bacterium | reverse complement strand
TGCGGGATCTCACTAGCATAACGTACAACCTAGTAAGTAATCGGTGTAGGGAGATCCCCAATCAAGTTTCGCCCAAAAGTGGGGCTCAACCAAGGGTTAGGGATGACGTTGTTGAGTTAATATTGCTACAGTTCTAATGACAGGTGGGGCGGGGGTGGTATGTTTTAGGCGTCTATCATATCTATGCGTTTTTGATGTCTCTCTTCATTAGAAAAATCCGTATTAAGCCAAGTGTCTACAATCTCAAGGGCTAGGCCTTTGCCTATAACCCAGCCACCCATGGCTAGAATATTAGAGTCGTTATGCCCTCTTGTAGATTTGGCGGAGAAAACATCATGCACAAGGGCACAGCGGATGCCTTTAAAGCGGTTGGCAGCTATAGAGATGCCTATGCCGCTACCGCATATTAAAATGCCCTTTTGTGCCTCACCTTCAAGGATGGACTTGGCAACCTTATGGGCATAGACGGGGTAGTCTACCCTGTCTTCGTTGTATGTGCCGTGGTCTATATATTTTATGGCCTTTGCATCTAGGTGTTTTTTAACCTCCTGCATCAGGGCAAAGCCCGCTGCGTCGCAACCTAAAGCTAACATTATACTCCCCCTAATCAATTGGTTTTATTATTCTCTTTCAAGTATGCTTGCCAAGGTTCCTCGGCGGCTTCCATCATGGCCATTGCTTCTCGCCCTTGCGGCAGGCTGTGGCCAGATAGTATTGTGTCAAAATCATACTGTTTGTAGGTTTTGATGATTTGCTTGTAGGCATCAAGCTCTTTGCCCCAAGGGTATGCTACGCCGTCTTTAAAACCGAAGGTGTCGCCAATATGCAAGATTTTGTCTACAGCATCATAAATACTTATATCATCTTTAGTATGAAATGGCGTGTGAAAAAGGGTTATGCCATCTTCAGGGAAGTGCATGCTGCCTTCAAAGGTTATATTAGGCAAGCATTGGCGTGTTTCACCGTCAGTTGTGCAATTGTTATCTTCAATCCATTTTGACCATTTGCTACACTCTTCACTCATACGCTCTCTGCACAGCTTGTGGGAGATGATGATGTTGTTTTCAAAAGCACAATTGCCGTAGAAATGATCCCAATCAGCATGGGTGTTTATGATGATGAGGGGCTTGGTGTCGCCCTCAATAAGCTCTAGCAGGGTTTGACGCTATTGCTGCCTACGCCTGTGTCGATAATAAAGTTATTTTTTGCACCTAGTATCAAGGCTAGGTTGACGGTGGCATCAGCACTTTCATGAACAGTTAGCATAAAGGTGCGGTTTGTGATTTTGGTTAGTTTCATGAGTGTCCTCTCTATCAATAAGTGTGGTTAGGTTGTGAGCTTGACCCTACTCGTCATCCTGAGTTTGACTCAGGATCTATGTGGGATAGTGCATGCCCAACTAGGACTGCCCTTCTCCAATTAGATCCTGAGTCAAGCTCAGGATGACGAGTAGGGGAGAATATCCTAGCTATATTTATAATGATTTCGCAATGAGCCTTATGACGCTAGCACAAGCCTTATATGTGTCATAATCGCATCCATACGGGTCTGCCACTTCTAGCGGGTGGACCTTTGCCATATATCTAGGAAAGTTTTGTGCTATATATTCTTCGTGGTCTTTGTTCATGGCTACAATCAGCGTTGCTTCTTGCAAAAGCTCCTCTGAAATAGGGCGAGAGCTATGGTTTGAAATATCCAACTCATATTCCCTAAGCAATACATCTCTAGCATGTTTTGAGGCGGGCAAGCCTTGTTTGGCATGTGTGCCGCAAGATGATGCCTGCAAGCCAAGATATTTGGCAAAAGCCTCTGCCATAGGGCTGCGGCATGTGTTGCCTGTGCATATGAAAAGGATATTCAAGGTTTTGCCTCCTGCTTTCGCCGTCATTACGCACCGCCTTATTCGTCATCCCATGCTTGTAGCAAAACGCCATCAAATCCTCCCCTAGTCGTCATCCTGAGCTTGACTCAGGATCTATGTATGATAGTGCATGACTTAATTAAGACTGCCCTTCTCCAATTAGATCCTGAGTCAAGCTCAGGATGACGAGCAGAGGAGTGTGGGATGACGAATTTGAGGAGAAAATTATTACAAATCAATAATATTAGGATAAGCGGCTTTTTTAAGGCGGTTCATAATGGCCAGCCCTATGCCTTCTTGACTAAACGAAGGCACAAACACCTCATCATAGCCCAAAGCATCACATTGCCGCAAAGCTTCAAAAAGGTTTGCTGCCACCTCTTCAGGCTTGCTTCCTAAAGAAACAAAAGGTGCGTTGCCATAAAGCCCTCTATCTATTGTAGACGCCATAACCGCAGGCTTTGTTCCGCCACAACTTACTAAAAGCTGCAAGATTTGGGCGGCTACCTCTTCACTATCACCCACAACTAGAGTAACCTTACATTTAGGGGCATAGTGCTTATATTTTGTGCCTGGGGATTTGGGCGTTGCAACATTATCATCACCAAGCGTATCAATATCACCAATAACATTTCTTATCATTTCACGGGTTACAGCCCCAGGGCGAAGGATTTTAGGTGTATCGCCAGTAAAATCAACCACGGTAGACTCTAGCCCGTGGCGACAAGGGCCGCCATCTAGCACCATATCAACCTTGCCTGCCAAATCCTCCATAACGTGAAGGGCTGAGGTGGGGGAGGGTGAGCCAGATGTGTTGGCGGAGGGGGCTGCAATAGGCACGCCGCTATGGTGTATCAAAAGGCGGGCGGTGATGTTGTTTGGCACTCGCAGGGCTATAGTGCCTTCATAGCCATAGGCAAAACCGCTATTTGTAGCCTTTAAGATGATGGTTAAAGCCCCTGGCCAAAAATTGTCCATCAAGATTTGGGCACCTTTAGGCACGTCTTTTGCTAGGGTGCTAATGTCAAAATCTTTATTAATGTGGACGATTAAAGGGTTGTCTGACGGGCGGCCTTTTGCAAAATAAATCTTGCCGCAGGCTGTAGGGTCAAGGGCATTAGCCCCAAGGCCATATACCGTCTCCGTGGGGAACGCCACAAGGCCGCCATTTTTGATAATCTCGGCAGCCTGCTTAATGGCTTGGGTTGCGGCTGGGCCGCCGCCTATTGCGTTAGCTAATGTTGTATCCATTTAAATAAACTTTACAGCTGTGCCAAACATACGCACTTCAGACGTGCCTGGCACAATGGAACAAGAGGCAATGCGTACGCACACAATGGCATCTGCACCTAGGTTTTTGGCGGATTCAACCATTCTTTCTTGTGCAATGGCTTGGGATGTGTTTAGGAGGTCGGTGTAGGTTCTAATCTCGCCGCCTGCCATGTTTTTAAAGCCCGCCAAAATATCTTTGCCTATATGCTTGCCTTGAACCACGCTGCCCTGCACAAAGCCTAAGGCTTCAATGTTTTTGCCAGGTATGGCGTCGGTAGTAACTATTAACATAACATCCCCCTAAATTTAAACTATAAACAGCATTGCTTGTGTTTTTTGCCGCTGCCGCAATGGCAAGGGTCGTTTCTGCCTATTTTTTCTTGCTCAGACAGCACAACAGTGCCAGATGCTTTTTGCTCTTTGTACAGCTCTTTTCGCCTTGCTTCGTCTAAAATATTACCCCATTGAGGGAGGGCGGCTAGGTGGTCTGCCCCAAGCTCTACCATTTTTTTGTAGAGGGCTTCAAAATCAAACTTTGCATCAACCATTGTCTCTTCTGTGATGCTTTCAAGGTCTAAAGAAGGCTCTAAAACTTCAGATATGCCGTCTAAAAAGCCTACAGCATACTCTATAGTCATGCCATGTTTTTTGGCGATTTCGCTTACTGTGCCTTTTACAAGATTGTTTTTTGTGGCAAGCATATCTTCATAAATGGCTTGCTCTAAAGGGATGTAAGCGTCCCAAGTTTTTTTGATGAGCTTGCCTTGCTGGTCATAGGCTTTGCCTATCCATTCTGCATATATTCCATTTTCGTTTGACATAATCTCGCTTCTTTCTTATGTGATATTTTGATATATAGATACAACTATACAATGTTATATTACACTAAAAGACCTTATTTGTCAAGCTATTGCGTAATGAGGGAATGGACAACCACGTCTATCTTGTCATTGCGGACTTGATCCGCAATCCCCTTTCTTCCTGGATTATTCCAACTAGGAAGGAGACCCTGAGTCAAGCCTTACTAAAGGCTCAGGATGACGATAGACGCTACTTACTGCTCCTCGTAATGATGAAAAATAAAAAACCACATTAAAAAGTGGTTTTTTAAAAGTCGAATTATGTGGAAAAATATTCTTGACAGCTATATTGAGCAATAGTATAATTAGCACAAGGATTTTATAATCACCATCCCCTGGATTTGGA
Source organism: Defluviitaleaceae bacterium (assembly GCA_009781815.1). Lineage (GTDB taxonomy): Bacteria > Bacillota > Clostridia > Lachnospirales > WRAX01 > WQVB01. The sequence goes on along the minus strand of WQVB01000076.1, from coordinate 2,010 downwards.
AGAGCATGTAATCAATCTTGAAGCCTTATAAAGCTTTCAATGTGCATGCAATCTTCGAAGGGAGGTGAAATGTATGACAATGCGTGATTTGTTTTCTTATGTGGAGTTGATTGTGTCGGTTTTGCTCGGCATAATAATGCTTTTGCACTACATAGAAAAAAGAAAACACCGCTAACCCAATCCCAAGTCAAACGGCGTTTATTATTAGGTGCCATGAGGCTCCTCAAAAGAGATGTATCCAGCATCTCTTTTTTGGTTCGTAAAGTACATAATAACACACACGGCAACGTGTGTCAAGACTTTTTTAATCTAACCTGTTATTATTTCATCATGCTTTGGCAGGGTTTTGGCGGTGTTGATTTTATACCAAACGAGCATCCACACGCCCCTAATGGCAACGCTTATAACTATGCCTATCCACACGCCTATAAGGCCTATGTCGGTAAAATGCACAAAACCATAAGCAAACACCACACGGAGGATATTACAAGAAACGCTGACGATGGTAGGCTTGGTGGTGAGGCCTCTGCCTCTAAAAGCCCCTGCTGTCATCTCTTCCATGCAATATAATGTTTGGATAAGGGCAAAAACTTGCAAATATTCTACACCGTAGATTATGGCTTGCTCCTCTTGCAAAAAGATGCTGATAAAGGGACGGGCAAAAACGAACAATACAATGCTGACGAACAGACCATAAAGCCCCATGGTGATAAGGGAGAGCTTATATACCTGCCGCACACGTTTAAACTTTTTTGCACCATAGTTTTGCCCGATAAAGGATGTAACGGCAGCTGCAAAGCCACCAGCCATCATCCAAGCGAGGGATTCTACCTGGCTACCTACACGCTGGGCGGCGATAGCATCTGTGCCAAAATCTGCAACTAGGCGGGCTACAAGCATAAAAAGCAAGGTAAAGAGGGCTGACTCTATGCCGATAGGCACACCCCAGCGAAAAATTTGCCTTGTTATTGCACTTTCAAGTTTAGCAAAGGGTTTATAGCTCTTAAAAGGGCGATTTTTGTATTTTAGCATCACCCATAGCTTCAAGGCAAGGTTGATAACGGTTGCTACTATAGTGCCTACCGCCGCCCCGCCAATGCCCATATCCATCACAAAAATAAAGAAGGGGGTGATGGCGATGTTGATAGCGAGGGTTAGGGAGTTGATGATAAAGGGGATTTTAGTGTTGCCAAGGCCAATAAAGATGCCCGTTATAACATGGTGGGCAAACATTAAAGGTAGAGCCAAAGCCGTTATCCAAAGATATGTGCGGGCTTGATAGACAACACTTGCATCCTCAATAGCAAAAAAGCCTATTAGCTGGCTGTTAAAAATAACCACAATAGAGGCATATATTGTGCCAAGTATGAGGGATATTACAAAGGCATTTTGAGCATATTTTTGGGCAGATTTTTCATCACCCCTGCCCATGTTTTGCGAAACGCCTATTTGAGCCCCCATGCGACCGATAAAGATAAAAGCCATTGAAAGCCACAAAAAAAGACCTGCTGTGCCTGCAGCGGCAACGGCTTCGTCTCCAATTATGCCAAGCCAAAACATGTCAGAAAGGTTAAAGGCCATCTGCATAAAAGATGTTGCCATAAGGGGCATAGACATCTTAACTAGCTTTTGTAAAATGGGCCCTTGGGTTAAATCAAAGTTTTTGTTTTGTGTGTTCACAGTGATACTCCTTATGTGATAAAATGCCCAAGAGGCGAATAAATTTATTTTAATGTAGTATGCCGAGGTTGCCCTATGGAACGTATAAAAATAAGCGACATACCCGAGCCTTTTAAAAGCTCTTTTGACTCTAAGCCTCAAAACGAGGAAATAGAGCGTAAAAAGCCCACAATCGACTTTAACGCCCTATTGTTTGTTATGATTATAATGATGCTGTGGGAGTGATTTGGGATGGAATCCCTTGAGTTGACATATATCACATCATCCCAATCTACCCTGTAGGGAGTGGATTTATCCACTCCGCATAGCCTAGCTGAAGGATTAGTAGGT
>WQVB01000075.1 GCA_009781815.1 Defluviitaleaceae bacterium | reverse complement strand
TCAGGTGCTTTGCAAGGGCAAATAGAAGCAGGGGCAGATATTGACGTGTTTTTCTCGGCTGCCATGGGGCAGATAAACGCTTTAGATAGCCAAGGGTTGCTTTATGGAGAGAGCCAAATTGTAGTTCGCAACAGCTTAGCTTTGGTTGTGCCTATAGGCAGCACCTTGACAATTAACGGCTTTGCAGATTTAGCATCTGATGAAGTTGCACAAATCGGCGTGGGGGATGAGGCAATGCCTGCAGGCAACTTTGCTCGTGAGGTTTTTGAAATTCAAGGTGTTTTAGATGAGGCAAATGCAAAATCGGTGCTTGGCAGCAATGTGGCTCAAATTTTAACTTGGGTAGAGCTTGGCGAGGTTGATGCTGGCGTTATCTTTATGACGGATGCTGCAACCTCTGATTTAGTGCGTGTTGTAGAGGTTGCAGACCCAGTTTGGCACTCCCCATCGGTAAACCCTGTTGCCATTGTGGCGGATAGCCAAAATATAGAGGCAGCTGGGGCTTTTGTTGACTTTTTATTCACCCCAGCCGCTCGTGCTATTTTCGAGCAATACGGCTTTACTATGTTTAATTAATCATGGATTTTAGGCCATTTGCACTATCCATACAAGTTGCCTTAATATCTACAATAATCACGTTCTTTTTGGGCTTGCTAGCCGCTAATTGGACATATAGGCTAAAAAGAGGCAAGGGCATTGTAGACACCATCTTCACCTTGCCTATGATATTGCCCCCGACGGTGGCGGGCTTCTTTTTGTTGCAAATGTTTGGGCGTAATAGCTTTATCGGTGGCTTTTTAGATAATTTTGGTATACGTATAGTTTTTACATTAACGGGGGCGGTTATAGCCTCTGTTTTTGTTGCTTTTCCGCTAATGTATCGCACGGCTCGTGGTGCTTTTGAGCAAATAGACCAAAATATCATCTATGCTGCTGAAACCCTAGGGTTTTCAAAGTTTAAAATATTTTGGACCATAAAGGTGCCTATGGCAAAGGCGGGTATATTGGCAGGGGCTGTGCTTTCTTTTGCTAGGGCTTTGGGGGAGTTTGGTGCAACCATTATGCTTGCGGGCAATATACCAGGCCGCACTCAAACCATGTCTATTGCGGTGTTTACCGCCGTTTCTGCTGGCAACAACCAGGTGGCTTATATATGGGTTGCCATCCTCACTAGCATGTCTTTTGTGATGATAATGCTGATGAACTTTGCCGCCAGCCACAAACGTAAGAGAAGGGGCGGTGGTTAACTTGTCTTTATATGTGGATATTAAAAAGAAGTTTGATGATTTTGATTTGGCGATCAAGCTAGAATGTGAAGATGATGTAACGGCTATTTTAGGCGGCTCTGGTTGTGGAAAGAGCTTGACCTTGCGGTGTATCGCAGGTATTGTAACCCCTGATAGCGGCCGCATTGTCATCAACGGGCAGGTTGTTTTTGATAGCGATACAAAAATAAACATACCAACACGGGATAGAGGTGTGGGCTATTTGTTTCAAAACTATGCTTTGTTCCCCACTATGACGGTGTTTGGAAATATTGCTAGCGTTATCAAAAAGCCCAAAGCCGAGAGGGTGGCTGTTGCTGAGGATATTATAGCAAAATTTAAGCTAGAGGGGGTTAAAAACCTATACCCGAGGGAGATTTCTGGTGGGCAAAGCCAGCGTGTGGCTTTGGCTAGAATGTTGGTAACTAACCCTAAAATCATCATGCTTGATGAGCCATTTTCGGCACTTGACACTCACTTGAGGTGGCATATGGAGCAGGAGATGGCGGCTACTTTGGGTAATTTTAGCGGAAGCACTATTTTTGTATCTCATGATAGGGATGAGGCCTATAGATTAAGCCATAAAATAGCTATTATGGATAGGGGCAGGCTGGATTGTTTTGGACACAAGCAAGAAATTTTTGATGCACCAAAAACTCGTATAGCTGCGATGATGACGGGGTGCAAGAACATCTCTGCTGCTAAAAAGTTAGGTGAAAACTTGGTGCGGGCGGTAGATTGGGGCATAGATATTGTAACGGATGAGGCTGTGGAGGATTGTATCAAGTTTGTAGGCATTAGGGCACATCATTTGCAAATGGCAAGCTTTAGCGGTTGCAACAATTTTGACATAAATGTTCACAAAATAATTAATGAGCCTTTTGAGGATGTGATGTTATTTACATTTGAGGGGGAGGCACAATTGCAGATGGCTATGCCTAAAGATGTTAAAGGTGAGCGGAAAATGCTAGTGCATATTCCGCATGATAAAATAATGTTGCTTAAATAGTTGCGTCATCTTGCCAACCCACCAAGCCTACCGTCATCCTGAGCTTGACTCAGGATCTATGTGGGATAGTGGATACCTTGATTTAGAGCTGTGCCCTTCTCCAATTAGATCCTGAGTCAAGCTCAGGATGACGGTAGGGAGGGATGGCGGCTTGGGGAGTTGAGGGGCGTTTTGTTGCAGATATGACGATTAGGGAAGGTATGGAGTGGCGAGATAGGAGCGGAGGCTTTATGTTTATTCCATCAGACTATATTGACAAAATAATACAAGAAGATATGCCCTATTTTGACCTGACAGGGCATTTGCTAGGCATTGGAGATGAGGCTTGCCGCATATCTTTCACCACCCGCCAAGAGGGCGTAGCTTGTGGTGTTGAAATAACCAACGCTATATTTGCTAGGTTTAATATCAAAGCAGAAACCATTGCTAAAGATGGAGATAAAGTGAGCGTTGGGGATGTGCTTGTAAGGGGAGTTGGCCCTGCAGCTGATATTTATGCGGCGTGGAAGCCAACCCAAAATGTATTGGAGTATGCAAGCGGCATAGCTACGAAAACCCGCAAAATGGTGGATAAAGCCAAAAGCATCAACCCCAACATAGCTATATTGACAACCCGCAAAACCTTTCCTAACACAAAGTGGTTTATGACGAATGCGATTTTAGCGGGCGGGGCTATGCCCCATCGCTTAGGTATTTCTGAAACTATAGTGATTTTTGGGCAATATATAGACTATATAGGGGGCTTTGATGTTTTGCTTTCAAAAATGCCCCAGCTTAAAACTAAAGCCATTGGCAAGAAAATTATAGTAGAAGCCACAACATATAGAGAAGCTAAAGCCATATGCCAAGCTGGCGGAGACGGCGTGCAATTTGGTAAAACCCCCGCAAGGGAGCTGGTTGACATTGTAAAGCAATTGCGAGCTGATAATCCCAATATAACTCTTTTTGCAACGGGCGGCATAGATATGGATAATGTGGTGGACTATGCCAAAACAGGTGTAGACGGCATAATCACCACCAGCCTATATAATGCAAAGCCCATGGATATAAGCGTAGAGATAACGAGGTTATAGCTAATGAAGAATAAATTTAACCTTTCAGAAGCGGCAGGGGCATTTGGAGACCTTGGCACGTTCATCCCGTTTTTTACGGGCTATGTGGTGATGCTGGGGATGAATCCATCAGGCATTTTGCTGGCTTTTGGGGTGTTTCTTATAATCGCTGGGGTATATTTTAAAACCCCCATGCCCGTGCAGCCCATGAAGGCCATCGGCGGGGTGGCCATTGCAAGCGGTGCCGCCATCACCTCAGGGATGATATGGGTGGCTGGGCTATTTACTGGCGTGTTTTGGCTGGTTTTGGCTCTATCAGGCGGGCTTAGCTTTGTTGATAAAATGGCAAGCAAGCCCGTTATACGTGGCATTGTGCTTGCTCTTGGCATATCCTTTATAATGCAAGCCACAAATTTGATGCGAGAAGATATACTCGTGGCGGCTATAGCCTTTGTGCTGGCATTTGCTTTATTGAGCTTTAGACGCATGCCCGCCATGTTTGCTCTATTGGCTTTGGGGCTTGTTGTTACATGGGTGCAAAACCCACAATATATGACCCAGCTGGCAGGTATTCGCCCCGCTTTATATTTGCCTAGCTTTGCCCTTGGTGATGGCTTTTCGTTAAATGATATTGTGATGGGCATTTTTATATTAGCCATACCCCAAATTCCACTTACCCTAGGCAATACAATAATGGCTACCAAAGCGGAGAATAATCGCCTTTTTCCTGACCGACCAGTAAGTGAAAAAGGCATAGCGAAGTTTTTAGGTATAATGAATATAGCATCGCCTATAGTGGGCGGTGTGCCTATGTGCCATGGGGCTGGTGGCTTGGCGGCTCATACACGCTTTGGTGCAAAAACTGGGGGCAGCGTTATTATCTTAGGGGGCATTTTGCTGCTTTTGGGCTTGTTTTTTGCCCCTTGGGTTATGGTGATTTTTTCGCTTATTCCTGCCCCTGTTCTTGGAGTTATCATCTTTTTTGCGGGGTTAGAGCTTGCCATGGGTGCAAGGGATATAGGTACAAAAAGATCCGATTTTTTGATTTTACTTATAACCGCTGGCTTTGCTTTGTGGAATGTTGGCATAGGTTTTGTTATTGGCATGGTTGCTCAATGGCTAGATAAAAAAGGTTGGCTAAAAATTTAATTTAGTTGGAATAAATACATCCTCTTTTTCAAAAACTAATCAAAAGAGAGGAGGTGTTTTGTATGTCTAAAGACTCTAAAAAGGTGGTTACTGAATATAAATCATGCGATTTAGATAAAACCCATAGCACCAATGTGCCTAATGGCGATATGAAGGCCAACCAAGAAAAAGACCTTATGTTTTTAAATTTTGGCGGTGGTTGATTTTAAAAAATAGTTCTTCCTAGATTGCTGGGAAGGGCTATTTTTTGTTTTATGGGAGTGGACAAATTGCGTTGATAACTCTCATTCGCTATTAGACTTGCAGCGAAACGAACCCAAGCCCTCCTGAATCGTCATCCTGAGCTTGACTCAGGATCTATGTGGTATAGCGAACACCCAATTAAGCCTGCCCTTTTCCAATTAGATCCTGAGTCAAGTTTCGCTTAAAACCAAGCTCAACCAAGGGCTCAGGATGACATGATAGGGATGGTTTCGCTACAAGCCTAATGTGGGCTTGAGCCGAAATATCTAGGTTTGTAATCATTGCTTTTTAGCAATTGATATAAGTGAGATTGCTGATCAAGTTTCACTTAAAACCAAGCTCAACCAAGGGTTCGCAATGACGAACTTAAGAAATCGGCAAATTAGACTCACGTGAGCATGGGAGGACGCCTGGTGGAGTGCTTGCAAATTTAAGAAAATAAACTTTGACTTCAGCCTAACCTCTCTTTATAATAAAGAGAGGTTGTTTAGTTTGAACTTTATTTTATTTTTTTAGTAAAACTCCTTGACAGATTTAGTTTTGCATGATAAAATTAATAAAACTAAATTAATTAATTTAGTTATTTTTTAAAGGAGGTAATAACCTAATGGCAAAAGTAACTATTAACGGCCAGCTTTACGCAGCAGAAGCAGGGCAAACTATCTTGCAAGTTTGTAAAGCGAATGGCATCAATGTACCAACATTTTGCTATGACCCACGTTTAAAACCTGGGGGAACCTGTCGCATTTGTGTGGTAGAGATTGCAGGAGACGACAAGCTTCGTGTTTCTTGCGCTTTTGAAGCGAAAGACGGCATGGTTATCGACACAAACAGTGCTAAAGTTAAAGCTGAAAGAAAGTCTATCCTCGAAAATCTACTTGAAGGGCACAACACTGAGTGCTTAACTTGCGTAGAATCAGGCGATTGTAAGCTACAAGAGTATGCTTATGATTATGAAGTAGACCCTAAATCCTTCAAGGCTACCAACAAAAACATTGTTGTTGAGTCTGTCGTGTTTACCCTTGACGAAAGCAAGTGTATCAAGTGCGGCCTTTGCGTAAAAACAGCGGCCAACCTTCAACATTGTGATGCACTTACCTTTAAAAACGGTAAAAATGCAGGGGACGGCTTTGATTTTAGCCAAGACAAGTGCGTAAGCTGTGGTAACTGTGTGTTTGTTTGCCCGACAGGGGCTTTAACAAGCAAAACGGAAGAGCCTATCAGAAAGGCTGATTGCACAGCTACCCAAACAACTTGTACATATTGCGGCGTTGGTTGTCAAATAATGCTTTATGCAAAAGACAATAAAGTTGTATATGCCGAGCCTAAGATGGATGCGGTTAACAACGGCTTACTTTGCGTAAAAGGTCGCTATGGCTTCCACTTTATCAACCACGCTGAGAGAGTTAAAACTCCACTCATCCGTGATAAAAAGGGCGGCGAGTTAAGAGAAGCAACTTGGGAAGAGGCTTATGCTTTAATTAAAGAAAAGCTAGGCGGCATTAAAGAAAAGCATGGCGGCACGGCCGTAGGCTTCTTTGGCTCGGGTAAAGCTTCTATTGAAGATAACTACATGCTTCAAAAGTTTGCTCGTGCTGTTATTGGTTCTAACAATATCGATTGTTGTGCTCGCCTCTGACACGCCACAACTGTTACTGCACTGGTAGTGCAGCTTGGTAGTGGTGCAATGT
>WQVB01000074.1 GCA_009781815.1 Defluviitaleaceae bacterium | reverse complement strand
TTTATTGTTATACGTTTTTGGTCTCGTCATTAGAGTTGTAGCGAAGCCAACTCAACACCGCCATCCCAAGCTCGTGTCATTCCAATTCTCATTGTAGGGAGTGGATTCATCCACTCCGCCTTGCCTGTCTGAAGGATTGGTGAGTGATAACTCAATAATATCGGAAGGGATAAATCCCTTCCCTACAATGATGGATGAGTAAATTAGGGCGATGGTAAGTGAGCTTGCCTCCTCCTATATGAAGTCATTGTTTCTATAAAAGCCCATCCAACCACTCATAACCATCAGGGTAGGCTGTATCTATAGCCTCTAGCAGCCATTTCTTGCTTTCGGCAGGCAATAGAGGCATAATGGTCTTAAAGTCGCTTTCTGTCTTAGGCTTCACATTAGGGTGTTCTGATGAAAATTTGTCAGATTTATAAAACAGCACAATTTCAGGGGCAAGGTAGGGTATGCCCTCTCGATGCAAAATGGCTTTATCTAGCGGTCTAGTTATTTTTGGATTTTCTTTCGCTACATAATCGCCACCATCCTTTGCGTCAAACTCCAGCTCGACAAACTCAAGGTTTTCTACCTTCCACTCAGTCAAAGGCTTGTAGGAGTATACCTCACCCTGCAGGCGGCTATGCTTGTACATCTCAGGCAGGCTACCAGGCTTTATAGTCCACATGTTTCTGCACTCATCCCAAAACTCATCTTTTATATTGTTTATTTTATGAAACAAAAAATTTGTTACTATTTTGCCTTCTTCCATAAACCTACCATAAACAGGCCAGCTCTTGTTCATAAAAAAATCTACAGCAAGGTGCTTGTCTTCTTTAAACACCATAATGTCAAAATCCCCATGGGTGCGAAGCTCCTGACCCACAAACATATCAAGGGCAAAGCCGCCGCATATAGCATAGTCAAAGCCTGCATCTTTAAAAAACGCATGTGCAGTATGTATCACTTTGTTCATTAATATCAATCTCCCTTATGACTATTACTCATAGGGGGTGGATAAATAGCCCTCATCTTGTTATTAGGCTTGTAGCGAAACATCCTCAAGCCCTCCTGAATAGTCATCCTGAGCTTGACTCAGGATCTATGTGGAATACTGCATGCCATAATTAGGACTACCCTTCTCCAATTAGATCCTGAGTCAAGCTCAGGATGACATGAGGGGGATGGATTCACTACAGGTCTATTGCGGGCTTGATTCGCAATTCCTTCCCTTCCTAATATAACTCGAGAAGGGAGGGAATCCTAAATCAAGCCTTGTCAAGGGTTCAGGATGACAATGGACCATTTGCCCACTCCCTACTCATAAATCTCATTAACAACACAGTCTAGCAATATGCAAAACACCTCATAATGGTTATGGATTATATCTTTGTTTGCAACGGTTAGCAAAAGCGTGTTGATGATACTTTTTGCTTTTTTCTTACTCATTTTTAGCTTTACGCCAGAGGCAAAAAGGGTGCTGGCAAGGTTTTCATCACTATTTGCACTGTGTTTTTCTCTCCACTCTTTTGGCAGCTTGTTCAAAAGACTTATATAGTCTGGCCCGTGTCGCTTTGTGATTATATTGTTTTCGGCATATTCTAAATAAAGTTTTTTTAAGGCTTGGCAAATCTCATCTTTAGTAGGTGGAGATGATAGCATTTCTTCAAACATTAGCCTTGTGCTTTTTTGAAAATCATCCATAACTTCACAAAACAAGGCCTCTTTAGACTCAAAAAACAAATAAAACCCGCCAGTAGATATGCCAACCTTTGCACACAGGTCAGCAATATTGGTTTTTTTGTAGCCAAAAACCGACCAGCTCTTTTTACATTGGGCTATCAGGCTGTTTCGTATATCTTCTTTTTCAGCCTCGCTAAAACCCTTAGGCACTTTTGCACCCCCCTTGATTTTGTGAATGATATTATTAAATAATTCATATGTTCATTATAAATGACTTGTCTTTGTTTGTCAAGTGGATTATCTCCACGGCAATGAACAAACCGCATACTCTTCGTCATTGCGGACTCGATCCGCAATTCCCTTCCTTTCTGAATGCATCAGGAAGGAAGGGGATCCTGAGTCAAGCTCAGGATGACGTTCTAGGGGTTGATTTCGCAATAACTCTATTGAAGCCTAAGTAATCGACAAATTAGAATGGCGTTATATAGAACGATGTTATCTATACAACTTGTCCATACAACTCATAAAAAACCTATTGGAAAATCACCAAAATGATGATATAATATATTTATGTCATTTTTTGAGGAGGATACAATGAGCAATAAAGACAATGTATATATTTTTGGGCACAAAAAGCCCGATACAGACACCATATGCTCTGCCATGGCATATGCTCACTTAAAGCGAGAGATGGGCTTAAGTGGAGCTGTGGCGTATAGGCTTGGCGAGATAAACCAAGAGACAGCGTATGTTTTAGAGCATTTTGAGCAAGCCGTGCCACAAGAGCTTAAAGATGTAAAGCTACAAATAAGCGACCTTGACATTTACAAGCCCGTAACCCTTTTGGAGAGCCAACCCATTAAGCTGGCGTGGGATATTATGCAGCAAGAAGAGACCAGCCGCCTAGTGCCTGTGGTGGATGCGGGCGGCAAGCTAAAAGGCATTATAGGCATAGGAGACATCACCGAGATTTTTATGGAAGATGGTGAAGATATATCCCTTAGCAAGTATGAAATATTGTATGAAAACTTTATATCTACCCTTTCTGGAAGCAAGGTTGGGGGTGGTTATGGCTATGAAAAGCTATCTGGCAGGCTTTTTATAGGTGATGTGTGTGAGGGTGTGGAGGTAAGCGACAAAGACATTATCATCACATCTAACGCTGATGAGGCTTGGAGGTTGGCTTATCAATATGATTTTGGCTGTATTATCTTAGCTGATGGCAAAAAGCCTAAGAATTTTGAGAATTTTAAATGTGCTTTAGTGTGTGTAGAGGCATCTGCCTTAAAGGTTGCAAACCTTATTAAGCAAGCTATCTCTATCGGCTCTATTATGAAGCCGAAGGACATTATAGCCTTTTATGAAGACACCTACCTAGACGCTGTGTTTGAGACCATGCGAAACACCCGTTTCAGAAACTTCCCAATTTTACATAGAGATGGCAGCCTTTATGGTATTTTGTCTCGACGCCATGTGATGGGCGTGCCTGGTAAAAAGGTTATTTTGGTTGACCATAACGAAAAGGGGCAGTCTGCCGACGGCCTTGACCAGGCGGAGATTATTGAGATTATCGACCACCACCGCATTGCGGATTTGCAAACAAACGCTGCCCCTTATAGCCGCATAGAGCCTGTGGGCTGCACCTCTACCATCATCTATAAGCTTTATAAAGAAAATGGGGTGGATATACCCAAAGGCATTGCTGGGCTTATGCTTTCGGCTATTTTGTCAGACACTCTTAAATTTTCCTCACCAACTTGCACACCGCAAGATGAAGAGGTGGGGAGAGAGCTGGCACGTATTGCTGGGGTGGATATTGACGCCTATGCTAGTGAGATGTTTAAAGCGGGTACTAATATGGATGCTATGAGCGTTAGGGAGATGTTGGAGGTGGACCAAAAGCCATTTACCTTTGGCAAGGCGTCAGCATATGTGTCTCAAATAATGGTTATGGATTTGCCGTCAATGCTTGCTCGCAAAGATGAGATTTTAGCTGAGATGGAGGCCTTTAGGGCTGAGGTGGAGTGTGATTTGATTACGTTTATGGTAACGGATCTAACCCAAAACGGCAGCGAGCTTTTTGCGGTGGGTGGTGCTAAAGATTTGGTGGAGATGGCATTTGGAATGAAGCCAGCCGAAAATAGCATCTTTTTGCCCGATGTAGTATCTCGCAAAAAGCAAATAGTGCCGATTTTAACGCAAATGGCTAATACTCCGTCTTGATTTACCACTTATCATTAGACTTGTAGCGAAACGAACCCAAGTGTCGTCATCTCGTGCTTACGTCATTCTAATTTACCGATTGCTTAAGCTCGTCATTGCGGACTTGATCCGCAATCTCACTTACACTAATTGCTAAAAAACAGCAATTGCAGGCTTAGAGATTGCGGATCCATAGGTTGAGCCCAGTTTTAGGCGAAACAAGTCCGCAATGACGAAGAATGAAGCACTCTGGAGCCTCAAATTAGAATGACGTGTTGCGAGCTTGACACGGGATCTATGTGTGATAGCGTACAACCCCAATTAGGTCTGCCCTTCTCCAATTAGATCCCGTGTCAAGCACGGGATGACGACTTAGGGGGGGTTGGTGGGCGCTCTCTTCGTCATTGCGGACTTGTTTCGCAATCTCTAGGTCTGCAATTGTTGCTTTTTAGTAATTGGTATAGCGAGATTGCGGGTCAAGCCTGCAATGACGAGATTAAGCGATCAGCTAAAGGCAATTACGGCAGGGGGAGCGGGAGCTAGTGGTAAAGGGATTAGCAATTTAGAAGGAGAAAAGCTTATGATAGAAACCACACCAGCCAAGCAAATAGTGGCGAATGTAACCAGCTCTGATGCGTGGTTTGGGGTGAATTATAGCATGAATATCTATCGAGGCTGCAACCACGGCTGCATATATTGCGACAGCCGCAGCGATTGCTTTAGGGTTGAGGATTTTGACAAGGTAAAGCTGAAAGAAAACGCCTTGCAAATTATAAGGGATGACCTGCGGCGGAAGGCGAAAAAGGGCGTTGTTGGCGTGGGGGCTATGTGTGATATATACAACCACCACGAGGCATCACTTAAAATCACCCGCAATGCTTTGGAGCTTATAAATGCTTTTGGTTTTGGCGTAGCAACCTGCACCAAATCCGCCCTTATCACAAGAGATATTGACATTTTGGCCGATATTAAGGCCCACTCCCCCGTGCTTGCAAAATTCTCAATCTCCACGGCGGATGACGCCCTTTGCAAAAGGCTAGAGACCAATGTGTCAAGCCCAAGCGATAGGTTTGAGGCCATAGCCAAGCTTACCCAAGCAGGCATACCTTGCGGTATTTTGATGATGCCTATATTGCCCTTTATAAACGACACGGAGGATAATATAAGGCAAATATGCCGCAAAGCTAAAGAGGCGGGGGCGTTCTCCATCTACCCTGCCATGGGCATGACGCTGCGGGATGGTTCAAGGGAGCATTATCTTGATAAGCTAGAAAGCATCTTTCCAGGGGAGGGCTTGAAAGAGAGATATTTGAAAATATATGGTAAGGCTTATAGCTGCAACTCCCCCAAGCGGATGAAGCTTTGGGCGGTGTTTAGGGAAGAGTGCGAGAAGCTTGGGCTTTTGTATGATATGAAAGCTATTATACAATACTACAAAAAAGGATATGGAGATTCGCAATTGACGTTTTTGTAGGGGATCTACCCGCCATTAAATTTGTAGCAAAAATAACCCCTACCGTCATCCTGAGCTTGACTCAGGATCTATGTGGGATAGTACATACCTTAATTTAGGGTTGCGCCCTTCTCCAATCAGATCCTGAGTCAAGCTCAGGATGACGGTAGGAGGGTCGGCTTGGGCTAGGAGTAAATGAAATCACAATAACAACAAAATTTAGGAGGATATATAATGGGTTTAATTAGAGCAGCAGCAGGTGCGATAGGAAGCACCTTTAGAGACCAATGGCTAGAGTTTTTCTTTATGGACGCTATGCCAGTTAATGTGCTTGTGTCAAGAGCGAGAAGGCAAACTAGTGCTAAATCAGCAAATAGAGGCAATGAGAATGTTATATCAAACGGCAGCGGTATAGCCGTTGCAGACGGTCAAGCTATGATTATGGTGCAACAGGGGCAGATTATTGAGTTTTGTGCGGAGCCTGGAGAATATACTTGGGACAAGGGCAGCCAGTCGAGTATCTTTCACGGCAACCTTGGCGAAAACATCGTAAACACCTTTAAAACCATCGGTGCTCGCTTTGCAAGGGGAGGGGATACTGGTGTTGACCAACGCATCTACTTCTTTAACATTAGAGAGCTTACGGGCAACAAATTTGGCACGGCAACGCCTGTACCCTTTAGGGTTGTAGACAACAACATCGGCCTTGATATTGACACATCTCTACGTTGTAACGGGATGTACTCTTTTAGAATGGCTGACCCTATGTTGTTTTACGTTAACGTATCAGGCAATGTAGAGCAAGATTATACCGTAGACCAGTTAGAAAAGCAAATGCGAAGCGAGTTTTTATCGGCTTTGCAGCCTGCTTTTGGTCGCTTATCTGCTATGGGGATGCGTCCGTCTGCTATACCTGCACACACTCAAGAGCTTTCAGAGGCTTTAAATGAAGCCTTGACGGAAAAGTGGAACAGGCTGCGTGGGTTGGAGATTGTATCCGTCGCTATCAACTCCGTGTCTCTGCCACCTGAAGATGACCAAATGATTAGAGAGCTACAAAGAAAAGCCGTGATGAGAGACCCTAGCATGATGGGGGCGGCTATTGGCATGGCTCAGGCTGATGCTATGAGAGCAGCGGCAGGCAACGAGGCTGGAGCTATGATGGGCTTTATGGGCTTAAACATGGCGGCACAAGCTGGCGGTGGTTTAA
>WQVB01000073.1 GCA_009781815.1 Defluviitaleaceae bacterium | reverse complement strand
GCCGAAAGCGGCGGTCAAAAAGCCGATTTTGGCATTATTGAGACGACCAGCGGCAAAGCCGAGATCATAAGCTGTGCCAAAACAGGCAACCAATTTGCCCATATATGTAAAGCGATAAGCGGAAGCCTCCAAACAGGCGACACAGCCACCATCACCACCGACAAAGCCCGCAGAGACGCCATCTCTCGCCATCACTCCGCCACCCACATCCTCCACGCTATGCTGGTTAAAACCCTCGGCAGCCACATCGCCCAAGCAGGGGCAAGCAAAAGCCCCGATGTGCTAAGGTTTGATTTTACCCACTTCTCCCCCCTCACCCCTGAAGAGGTGCAAAGGGTTGAAGATGAGGTCAATAACATCATAATGAGCAACATGCCCATCATAATAAACGAAATGTCTATGGACGATGCAAAACAAGCAGGTGCAGTCGCCCTTTTTGGCGAAAAATATGGCGACACCGTGCGTGTGGTTGACATTCAAGGCTTCTGGGCGGAGCTTTGCGGAGGCACCCACGTGCCAGCCACAGGCAATATAGGCCCTTTCAAAATCCTATCCGAAACGGGCATATCCGCAGGTGTACGCCGCATAGAGGCCGTCGCAGGCCATGCAGCCCTTGCATACCACCGCAATAATGGAGAGCAGCTAGCACAAATAGCAACCCTCCTAAAATCCCCCATGGGCAACATCGCCCCCAAGCTTGAACAACTAATCGAAACCTCAAAAGAAACCCAAAAGCAGCTAGAAGCCCTCAAGCAATCTGCCGCCTCTGATGCTTTGGGCGATATATTAAACCAAGGCGAGCAAATTGATAACATCACCCTCTACTCCGCCATTTTAGAAGGCTTAGATATGGATGCCATCCGCAACCTATCTGACGATTTAATCGGCAAAATCGCCCCAAATGGCGTGCTGCTTTTCGCCGCCGCAAAAGACGGCAAAGCAAGCCTCCTAGTGCGTGCCACAAAAGATGCAGTTGCCGCTGGCATCCATTGCGGCAACATAGTCAAAGCCGCAGCAACCGCCACAGGAGGCGGAGGCGGAGGTCGCCCAGACATGGCAACAGCAGGCATAAAAGACACCAACCTCGTTGATAAAGCTATAGAGGTAGCTAAATCTCATATACACGTCTAATCATCAATACACTTCCCTAAGTCGTCATCCCGTGCTTGACACCCCCAGTCAAGCTGAGGGCAGGCTCCGATCTAATCGGAGAAGGGCAACCTTAATTAGGCATGCACTACCCCACATAGATCCCGTGTCAAGCACGGGATGACGCACATTTTTGTCATTGCGGGACCCTCGGTTGAGCTCGGTTTTAAGCGAAACTCGACCCGCAATCCTCCACCAGCACCAATTATAACAAAAAATCGGACGCCATCGCATTAGGCGTCCGTTTTTGTTTCATATAAATCTCTAGCAAATCATAAACACAAAGAGTTTATGATTTTTTGCTAACTTCAAACCCACAACTTGAGCATTTATAATGCCCAAGAGGATACGGACTTGATGCTGGAGAAATATATACCATTTGCTTGTTGCATTTTGGACAGGCCATCTTCATCCCTCCTTAAAATTAAGCTATAATTCTATCAAATATATCGGTAACCATTGTGTACCAATTTGTTTCTTCCTCTAGCTTTTGTCTATTGCTTCCTCCTTTGACTAGCCTCCTCAATCCCGACCCTATAGCCGCACCAACCTTTTCAGCCGTATTGCCCTTTTGCCTAAATGTTTCTTTCAGATACTCTTTGCTACCTTCATTACCCATCGAGGTGCTTTTTCCAAAATCATTTACAGTTACAAAAGCATAATTGCCTTGATGTTTAATCCTAATAGCAACCTTATAATAGTCCTTCAGGTGGTCGGGGTGATATAAAACCAAGCAATCCTCAACATCTGTACCTAGTAGATTGTGGCTGATTTTGTCGTAATAAAAAGCCGCAGGTATGCCTTGATTGTGTGCTTCCTCGTAAAGGCTGGCATACACCACCTCCAATGTGATATGTAGCCCATCTTGATAGCGTACCTGTGGACGCATTTCTCGTAGTTCTTTTGCTTTAATCATTTCAAATTCTCCTTTAACTAAAAGTATTTTTAAAGCTTAAACTAATAATATCACCCCCCCCCGAGATTGTCAATATCAAATTTAGACAAAAAACGGGATGGATAAATCCATTCCCTACAAGCCATACTAATTACAAAAAACAACAAAAGGAGCATCAAAATGACACTAGCCAAAAGCAAACCCTTCCAAATCACCAAAAAATTCGCCAGCATCATCTTTGCCATCACCCTAATTGCCGTTGCCGTCAACATGTTTTTAGGCCCCCACAACATAGCCGCAGGCGGTCTCACAGGCCTTGCCATCATCTTCGAGCAATGGCTTGGTGTAAGCCGTGAAACGGTTATCTACATCGGCAACGGCGTCCTTATCATCGTTGTCCTTTTCACCCTAGGGCGTGAGGTGTTCTTTAACACCATTGTGGGTGCTGGCCTGCTCCCCGTAGCTATCGGCCTCATCCCCAGGCACACCCTAGTGGCCGACACAATGCTCTCTATGATAATAGGCAGCGTGCTTTTTGGCGTGGCTGTCAACATCCTTTACGCCAACAACGCCTCCAGCGGCGGCACCGCCATCCCGCCTCTCATCCTCCATAAATATTTTAAAATCAACAAGGCACTTGGTCTCTTTATCGCAGACGGCATCATCGTCCTCCTAACCCTTATCGTTTTTGATGTAGACTCCTTTTTCTTTGCCATCCTCTCTATTTTCATCACATCCATCACCATGACATACCTTGAAAATGGTCTAAACAAAAAGAAAATGATACAAATTATAAGCAAGCAAAGCGACGCCATCAAAAATGACATTTTAGAAAAGCTGCAGAGAGGCGTAACCATCGTGCCCGTCATAGGTGCATATCGCCAAACTCACAAAAACATGCTAATGGTAACCATAGCCAAAAAAGACTATCGCAAGCTTAAGCAAATAGTAGAAAACCACGACCCCCAAGCCTTTATGATAACCAATATGGTGTCGGATGTGCATGGCAAAGGTTTTTCTTATGATTCTGGTACTGTGTAATCCTCAAACTAAAAAAGACACCCATGCAAGGTGTCTTTTTGTGATTTTAGTTGAGTAATTCTCTTAAATCAAATCTTAAAGTAGGGTAGCTTCCACGTTAGAAGAGGGTTATCCTAAACCCTGAGATGGTATCTGCAATGTCTCCACTTGGAAACTGAAAAATAACCACGCCTGATATTGTCTCTCCAGGTTGCACCTCGGTGTTTGCTATTGTCCAATCTCCGCTGCCTTGGCGAAGAATGCCGCCAGAGGATATACTATTAACTCTAAAATATAACGTATCGTTCAAGTTGCCTCTTATTATGGTCATGCCGTCTTCAGCACGACCTCCAAAAGATTCATCAGCCCTTGAAGGTAAAAATATACTAGCTTCGTCTCCAGTTAGGGTGGCTTGAATATCTATGAGCAAGAATGTATGCCCCCCTTGTGGTGAGGCATAACTACCTTCACTTAAAGCAACTTGACTTGCAAGCTCAAAGCTATTGACCACAACATCCCAAGTGTCTAGTTGATATTCCACGCCAATTTGTGCCATTATTAGTGTTTCTTCATTGTCATTATCATTAGAGCAAGCTGTCAAAATAAGCCCGCAAGCTGTCAAAAGTAAAAGGAAGCTGCCTTTTAATCTCATTTTAATATTCATAGCAATATAATCTCCTAAATTTAGTATGCACTACATTATGAGTATACCCTATAAAAGATTACATGTCAATGCACTTGTAGTCAAACGCCCCTCAATCCCCCCAAGCCGCCATCCCATGCTAACGTCGTCCCAATTCTCCTTGTAGGGAATGGATCCTTGGCTGACTTACAGCTTGCCTGCAACAAAAGCTTATCCATTCCGCTATTAGGTCTGCACCTCTCTATACTTCAGCAAGATGAGACGGAATGGGTAAATTGGAATGATGTGAGCATGGGATGATGAGAGGGAGTTTAATGCTTTTTGATTTCGCTACAACTCTAATGATGGAAGGTCAACAAACAACTAAAGCCCTTCCTTTAAAATCTAAAGAAAGGGCTTTAATGTTTATATTACCATTTCATATCAGGCCAATCCGTGTTGGGCTTACCAAGGTCATCAAGGCTTTTAAAGGTATATCCCATCTCATGTGCCGCATCAATAATACCCCCTAAAGCCTTAGCATTAGTGCTTGACACAGCATGCAGCAAGAGGATTGCGCCATTATGCAGCCCGCTGGTTACTTTTTTGTGGGCAAACTCCACCGAGGGCTGCTTGTCTATCAACCAGTCTTGATAGGCAAAGCTCCAAAAAATAGTGGCATAGCCCGCATCTGCCGTGGCTTTTAGGGTTCTCTCGCTATACTCCCCCATAGGCGGGCGAAAAAACTTAGGCATCTCTACCCCTGTAACCTCTTGAAAGTATGCGGCACAGCCTTCAAGCTCTGCCTTCATCTCATCAGGGGTAAGGGTTGGCGAAGATTTGTGGCGGACGGTGTGGTTTGCCACTATATGCCCCTCATCCACCATACGTCGTATCAACTCTGGCTCGTCTTTAATATAGGGCTTGGTTACAAAAAATGCCGCAGGCACGCCTTTTTCTTTTAGCACGTCCAAAATATCATCGGTAAAGCCTTTTTCGTAGCCCTCATCAAAGGTTAAATAAACCTCTTTTTTGTCGGTGTCGCCAAGGTAAAAGGTGTTGTAGTCTTCAAGGTTAAAGCTGCCGCACCAGCCTGGTGGCTCGCCCTCGCCCCGTCTATCAAAAAACCAGCTTTTCTTTTCGTTTGAAATATCGTTATAAGCAACCATAGCACCTATGCCTAAAAATACGGCACATGCCACAATCATCATTTTTTTCAAGTATATCATCTCCTTTGTTTTATTATCCCGAAAACTGTTGTGCAATATGCAAATTCGTCGTCATTAAGCTTGACATTGCATCGTCATCCCAGCTCGACTGGTAATAGTCCTGTTGCGAAATCAACTTCCCTGTTCGTCATCCTGAGCCTTTGGTTGAGCTTGGTTTTAAGCGAAACTTGACTCAGGATCTAATTGGAGAAGGACACAGTTCTAAATTAAGGCGTACGCTATCCCACATAGATCCTGAGTCAAGCTCAGGATGACGACTAGGAGTTAATTTCGCAACAAGTCTAATGACGGCGTGAGGTGGCTTCGTTACAGGTCTATTAAGGGCTTGATTGGAAATCCCCTTCACCCTGATTAATCTTCTATCTCAAAAAAATATCGACAATGTGATGCAAAAATGATATGATTATTTTAGAAAGACGAGATTGCGGATCAAGCCCGCAATGACGAAAAGGAAGGCTAGCAATAGCAAGAGGTGCAAAATGGGTAAAAAAGTTTTAATGGCCATGAGTGGCGGGGTAGATAGCTCTGTTGCGGCTTATATATTAAAAAGTCAAGGTTATGACGTGATAGGCATAACCATGCAAATATGGCAGCCTGAAGATGCTTGTGATATATCTAACAACGGGGGCTGCTGCGGCATAGAAGCCGTGGAAGATGCCCGCTTGGTGTGCCAAAAAATAGGCATAGAGCACCATGTGCTAAACTTTCGTGATATCTTCGCCAAAAAGGTAATAGAGCCTTTTGTGGCGGATTATTTAGCGGGCAGCACGCCAAACCCTTGTATAGCTTGCAACCGCCATGTTAAATGGGTGCATTTGTTTAACCTTGCAAAGGCCTATGGTGCCAGTTTTATAGCCACGGGGCATTATGCCCAAATAACCACCCACCCCGCCACAGGCCGCCTTGCCATACAAAACACAAACAACCCTAAAGACCAAAGCTATGCCCTATACAACCTTACCCAAGAGGCTTTAATCAAAACCCTCTTTCCCATCAAGGGCATGGACAAGGCAGATGTGCGTAAAATAGCCCATGATGTTATAGGCATAGAAATGGCAAACAAGCCCGACAGCCAAGAAATATGCTTTGTGCCTGATAAAAACCATGCCGCTTTTATCCAAGCTCAAACAGGCAAGCCCTTGCCTAGCGGTAATTTTGTGGATATGGATGGCAATGTTCTCGGCAAGCATCAAGGCGTTGGCAAATACACCATTGGGCAGCGAAAGGGTCTTGGTGGCTTTGGTCGCCCTATGTTTGTGGTGGATATTGATGCAGCGGCGGGCAATGTTGTTTTGACCGATAACGAAAACCATCTCTTCACCTCCACCATGCATATTCACGACATCACCTTTATGTCTCACGAGAAGATCGCTGGAGAGCTTAAGTGCTTTGGCAAGATACGCTATGCCCACCAACCAGCCCCTTGCACCATCACCCAGCAGGGCGATACAATAACTTGCATTTTTGACCAGCCACAAAGAGCCATAACCCGTGGGCAGTCAGCTGTTTTTTATGACGAAAACGGCCTTATCATTTGCGGTGGCATTATAACATAAAGAAGCTGTCAAAGCGAACGCCCAATGTCATTGCGGGCTTGACCCGCAATCCCCCTCCTT
>WQVB01000072.1 GCA_009781815.1 Defluviitaleaceae bacterium | reverse complement strand
CTTTTGCTTTGCTGTCGCAAAAAGGTGCTTTTTATAAGCAGTTGTTTGAACAGCGAACTATATAATAACACAACCTAATATTATTGTCAACAGTTTTTTTGAAGTTTTTTTGGGAAAGTTTTTGGGGCGGCTACAAATCTCTAAAATAACGGGTCAATCTTTCAGAAAGCGTACCTGTGTGAAGCTCAAAAAGATGGTTGTCAAAATCATAAAAATAAATCGAATACCCTTCACCATCCACACGAGGCCGACCCGCCCTCATTTCTGCACCAGCATCCCTTATCCGCTCCACATAGCTTTCCACATCACCCTCATCAATTTTAAAAGCAATATGATTATAGCTACGTTCTAAAAATTGCTCACCTTCCATAATAGCTATCCATAAATCATTTATTAAGAAAAACTTTTCTTTTGATAGCGAAAATGTTTTATCCCCGCTGCAATATACCTCCTCCGCATCAAAAATTTTTATAAAGAACTCCGCCGCCCTTTCTAAATCTTTGACAATAAATATTATATGGCTTATTCCAGAAATCATTACACCACCGCATATCCCTTATTTATAAGCTCTTCCACACCCTCATTAAAACTCTCTTCCTTTAATAAGAAATAATCCGTGTTGTATGTGGAAACAACAAATATACTAATTCCAGCATCCGCTAAAATATTTGAAATTTTCGCAATCACGCCTATCATGCCAAAATCTAATATGCCTGATACTTTTAGTGCCTTCCAGCCACTTTCGACCTCAACAGCCCCAAAAGGCACATAATCCACCTCACAAACAAGAGAAAATTCATCGGGAGTTTTTGCAAAAAACAACAACTCTCTTGAAAAATCCACCCCATCCATGTTTTCCAACTTGCACACACTAAAATCGCCATCAACTTTTTGCAATTCCATGTTCATCTTCCTCTTTACTTGTACGCATCCCCACGATAATCAATTTTAAGCACGACAACATAGTCGTCCTCATAACAAAATATAGCTCTAACTTTGCCAATTCGCAGGCGAAACAAAGGTGGCTTTCCACTACCTTGCAAACGCTTCACATCACCTAGTGGCAATTTTTCTATTTCATTATAAATATGCAAAGCCTTAGCCTTATCTTGAGACAGCAAAAACTTCTCCGCTTGCTTCTTATATTTTATCATTGTTTAATGCCTTTTATTTTCGCAAGCATGTCTTCGGAGCTTATAGTCTCTTCGTTAGCCAATATGTCATAAAGCTCACCTTCTTCGCCTTCATCCAAAGCAAGCTCCATCTCTTGCTCTAAGTGTAGATACTTAACAAAAGACAAAGCCTTGCCCACTTTCTCGGTAGGCAGTTTTAAAATCTCTTCCGCCAAAATTTTATGTGCGTTAGTCATTAAAATCACATCTCCTTTTCTTATGCTTATATTATACACCAAAAAGATGTAAAAAGATATGCGAAATGTGTTTTGATTTTAGAGAGTCTATCAAATCACTATATATCCAATGCATCACTCTTCCCAATCTCCCCAAACAATATGCTCGCCATATTCTACAGTCATTTCACCTGTAACATGATTCCAGCGGGTTATTCTCCTATATTCTGACCAATGCATGGCTTCCGACAGTATTGACGCAACATTATGCAATTCACCATCAATCCATTGGTAAAAGTTAGTTCCCCAAGGGCCTGCTCCACCACCTCTCCACATCACCATCACTTCCTCTGTGTCTGGATTAACATCAAGTGTTGCCATGCTACTTATATCACTTAGTTGATAATTTTTCACAAACTGACCCAATTCCATATGCCAAAGCCAATAATACTCCCACATTCCGCCTGCTGTGCCAGGATTAAATCTAGTAGATAGCCTAATATCCAAATAACCATCAAAATTCAAATCCTCCAGCTGTGTATCGAAGAAGGGTTCATCTGGCGTCATCCATTCCCAATCTCCCCCTTGGATTATGCCTTCTATCTTTTGTATTGTATTGTCATCTTCATCTTGAATAATTATGCTAACATATCTTTGAGGTGTGCTAAAAAGCTCTGTTTGTGCATGCTCACCAATTATGCGAGTGAAAGTAAAATATGGCATATCCTCATGTATACGCATAGTTGTTACAAAATAAATCTCTTGATTGTCCAAAGGATAGGGTTCATCATAGCGATACCCCATATCAAACACGGGATGACGTTTAGGAGACACATGATGATATGGATTATCATTATCCCCGCCACAAGCAGCTAAGAACAAGATAGTTAGCAGCACAAAAAACAACAAGGCTAGCCTCTTCATGTGTGTATACCCCTTTCTACCAAACAGCTATATGCCCATCACAACGGCTCTCCGTGCCACCACACAAAGCCCTGCCCTATTTATTCATCTCATACTTACTCGGAAAATACTCTCCATTGATGTTATGCCAACCTAACTTTTTTAAGTTTTCTATATCGAGTGCTTTATTTAGATTGTTCAGCTTGCTTTGCATAACTGGACACTTAGACAAATCAACTCTTAACTTTTGCCACTCAACTTCATTATCGCTGACGAAACCACCCCATATTGAATGAAGTCTTGAAATCATCTCAGTTGCAAATTTTCCGACATCTATATATGCCTTTCCAGTTAAATATCCACGTAGGTCAGTGTATTTTTTGTCAGTAAGTAGCTCCGCGAAGTCATTAATCCCGATGCCCTTAGGCACTCTGATATCCTTGTTTTTAACCATTTTTTGAATATCAATCTTATAATACTTACTGGAAGCCCAATTATCCCATGGGACACTATCATCATTCACTTCATAGCTAGCGATTATAGTAAAATCTTGTCTGCCTGAGCGAATATGGGAAAAATAATTCCGCATATATTTGGCGAGCCTTATTAAAGCATCATCTTCTATAGAGTTACATTTAAGGCTTTTCCAGCCTATCTTCGCTAGAACTCCAGATGATTCAGGGCTTTTTTTGTTTTCACGCTTACCAAATTGGTCTGCGAAAATAGCAATATCCAGAAGCGCTGTTTTTAATCCTGTTTTAATTTCGGGAATATTTCTTTGGAAAACACCCCCTTCTCCTCCTATCGTAATGCCTTTTTCTTTGCAAGTCAAACCCTCTTCTACTAGAGATTTTACATTCATAAGATGTTTACTTGCATCTTTTATGCACTCCGAGCTTTCTATAACCCAATCAGGTTTAGTGCAAAGCTCATCATAGTCATCTTTGAGCATTACTGGTATCACGTTCATGTTTATCTCCTCGAATTTATCCCTTCTACCAAACAGCTATATGCCCATCACAACGGCTCTCCGTACCACCACACAAAATGCCATTTTCACCACGCCATATAATCTGACCCCTACCAAAGCCACCGTTGTTTGTAGGGTAGGTTATTTGATGCCCCCTAGCCTCCAGCTGCAAAGCAAGGCTTCTATCAAAACCATGCTCCACCGTAAACTTCTTACCCGTCATCCATTGCCAGCGAGGGGCATCAAGGGCAGCTTGGGGGTTAAGGTTGTTGTGGATAGTGTTAAGCATAACCTGCAAATGTCCCTGTGGTTGCATATAGCCCCCCATCACCCCGAAAGGCCCTATAGCTTTATCATTTTGTGTCAAAAAGCCTGGGATGATGGTGTGGTAGGTCTTTTTGCCGCCTGCCAACACATTTATGTGGTTAGGGTCAAGGCTAAAATCAGCCCCTCGGTTTTGCAAGGCTATGCCCGTGCCAGGCACCACCATGCCCGAGCCAAAGCCAGCATAGTTGCTTTGGATATAAGATATCATATTGCCCTCATCATCCGCCGCCGCCAAATAAACCGTGCCGCCATAGTTAGGGAGGATGGACGGAGGCTCTGCCGCCGTGTTTGTGATGCTATCTCTAAGGGTTTTTGCATATTCCATGCTTAAAAGCTCTTGAACGCTTTCTTTCATATGAAGAGGGTCTGTTATAGCACGCTTGCCCACCACAAAAGCTAGCTTGATGGCCTCGAAGGCTCTATGGTAGCTTTCTACACTACCATCCATCTCATAACCAGACAAAATGTTAAGGGCAATAAGCCCCACCAACCCTTGCCCGTTTGGCGGCATCTGCCATATATCATAACCGTGATAGTTTATAGATATCAGCTGCTCCCAAGCAGGCTTATAGCTTGCCAAATCATCATAGCTTAAAAAGCCATTGTGCTTCTCACAAAAACTCGCTATCTCTTTAGCCAAAGCCCCCTCATAAAAGCTTTTGCCGCCCGTATTTGCAATATCCGCAAGGGTGTCTGCATGGCCTTTTGATGCCCAAACCTCTCCAGCAAGGGGTGCTCTCGTTTTATCTATATTAGAAGAAAAGGTCTCAAGCCAAGGGGCAAAATGCTCCCCTTCATCTTGGCATTTTTTAGCAAATACATTATATGCCCTTTGCCAGCTTTTTGCTACAGCAGGTGCAACAGCATGCCCGTTTTTGGCATAATCAATAGCAGGTGCAAGCACCTCTTCTAAGGGCAGCTTGCCAAATTTTTCAGATAGTGCAACCCACCCAGCCACCACACCAGGCGTCGTTATAGGCTCCATGCCATAATAGGGCATTTCTTTATGGCCTCTCTCCTTCATAGCTTTAAGGCTTATGCTTTGAGGGGATGGGCCAGAGGCATTGAGCCCATGCAGCTTGCCTCCATTATGTACAATAGCAAAAGCATCGCCACCAATGCCGTTTGACGTAGGCTCCACAACCGTCAAGCACGCCGCCGCCGCAATAGCTGCATCAATGGCGTTGCCGCCTTTTTTCATCACATCAAGCCCCGCCTGAGACGCCAAAGGGTGAGACGTCGCCACCATCCCCCTCCCGTATATAACATTCCTAGCCGACGCAAATGGATAATGATTAGCATCAAATTTCATAAAACCCGCTCCCTCATCAAAATATATTTCAACCATTATACACTACCCATAGCCAAAAATCAAACTTTGGGTGAATAGGCTAACAGCATTGTCTGCCTCATTTGTTCATTATGCACGCAGCAAAACCTCCCCTTCACGTCATCCTGAGCTTGACTCAGGATCTATGTATGATAGTGCATACCCAGCTAGGACTGCCCTTCCCCAATTAGATCCCGTGTCAAGCACGGGATGACGTGAGGAGGGAAGGGTTTCACCACAAGTCTAGTACGGGATGACGAAAGGGTCGTTAGTATATTTATTTACTCTCGGTTTTATATATTAGTTGACAACCCCCCCGCATGATATAATGTCATGAAATACACATTAGGAGGTTTTTATGGGAACTTGTTGTGTCGAATGTGGAAGAGAGATGCCTTTATCTCGTGCAATGCGTATAGATAGATGTGCAGATTGTATTTGGGAGGCGAATCGACTTAGAAACAAGAGGTTGTTACCTATACGAATTGTTATTTTGGTACTTGTGTTAATTTTGATAGTTAGCTGCACAAGCTATTGTTCAAGCTATTGGTGATAGCGTTAACGCTAGCGTCAAGATTGCATTCAGGAGGCGAATCGGCTTAGAAGCAAGAGGTTGTTGTCTATACGAATTGTTATACTAAAACCAAATATTTGAGTACCCTCTCACACCGTCATCCCGCACTTAATGCAGGATCTCTCTATACTAATCACTTACTAGGTTGTGCGTTATGCTAGGGAGATCCCGCATCAAGCACCGAGCACGTTATTCCAACTCTCTTTGTAGGGAATGGATTTATCCATTCCGCTATTGGGCTTGCACCTCTCTATCCTTCAGCAAGATGATACGGAATGGATAAATCCATTCCGTACAGGGGTAAATTGGAGTGGCGTGAGTGCGGGATGACGGTGTTGAGTAACTAGTTGTGGCTTTTGGTTGTTATCGCTATTCTAAAAACACCCTCAACAAAATTCCAAAAAACCCTTGACAAAACCTTGCCAGCTGATTATAATGTAATGACGCACTGCATTTTGGCGGGATAGCTCAGCTGGCTAGAGCATCTGGTTCATACCCAGAGGGTCGGGGGTTCAAATCCCTTTCCCGCTATAACAAAACAAAGGCTTTCCGAATTTTATCGGAAAGCCTTTGTTTTATATTTACACATTATTTACACATGGGTAAATTTTACAATATGGATTAATAAACCTTATAGGTTGTTCATTGTGAAGGTGAATAGGTTGCTGTTTTGGAGGATGTCTGGGTTACTTGATTGCATGTTGCCTATCCCTCGGGGTTAATCCTCCTAAACCAGTTGAATGATTAGTTGCTGTGTTAATACGTTCAGCTACTATATGTGTGCCGTTATATATATGGATTATACTATGGAGGGCATCTAAGTTAAGCAGATTTTTAGTTGCCATCCTATGCTTTTTGATTAGTTCGTGTCGCAGGGTGGATTGATTATTATTTGACATGCTTAACCTGCATTGTTCACGGTACCTATTACCAATCAAATAGCGGTTTTGACGATAGATTTCTGATTTCGTAAATTAAAAACAATAGGTCTCTATTAAAATAACTACCGAAGGGATCAAGCCATTCATCTCTTGAGGCATTCATAATGTCAGGGTGATATAAGCTCCAATATATATTGCTGTCAATT
>WQVB01000071.1 GCA_009781815.1 Defluviitaleaceae bacterium | reverse complement strand
CCTTCTCCAATTAGATCGGAGCCTGCCCCGTACTTGATACGGGGTGTCAAGCACGGGACACGTCATTCCGATTTACTATTTTGAAGAAGCCAACTTGTCGTCATCCCCAGCTTGACTGGGGATCTCCCTAGCATTACTTGCTTACTCTTAAGTGATTAGTATAGTGAGATCCCCAATCAAGTTGGGGATGACGGTTGGTTTGCTCTACTTTGTAAAGCAAATTGGAATGACGTGAGCGTGGATGGCGGTTAGGTGAGTGCAGTTTAAGCCCCTAAATCTTCAACCTTCGCAGATTTACTTGCCTCTTTGCGGATTATCCTAGGCTCGCCAGTCTTTTCGATAGTTTCTGCCGTTATAATAACTTTTTCAATGGTCTCGTCTGACGGTATGTCATACATAATATCCACCATAAAGCCCTCAAGGATAGAGCGAAGGCCACGTGCCCCCATTTTACGCTCTATAGCCATTTTTGCCGCAGTGCGGATGGCCTCATCTTCAAACTCCAAGCCTACATCATCCATAGCAAAAAGCTGCTTGTATTGCTTGATTAGGGCGTTTTTAGGCTTTGTGAGGATGGCCACCAAGGCCTCTTCGTCTAAAGCGTCAAGGCTTACCAAAATAGGCAAGCGGCCGATAATCTCAGGTATAAGACCAAATCTTTGTAGGTCTTTAGTGGTTACTTGTTTTAAAGCTATGTCTTTTTGCTTAGCGTCGTTTGTCTCGCCTGTTGCGGCAGGGGTTTTAAAGCCGATAGCCTTTTTGTTTAGGCGATTTTCAATCACCTTTTCCATGCCGTCAAAAGCACCGCCGCATATGAAAAGGATGTTTGTTGTGTCCATTTGGATAAACTCTTGATGAGGATGCTTGCGACCACCTTGTGGCGGCACATTGGCAACTGTACCCTCTAAAATCTTCAACAGAGCCTGCTGAACACCTTCACCACTAACATCACGGGTGATTGAAGGGTTTTCGGATTTTCTAGCGATTTTGTCGATTTCGTCAACATAGATTATGCCTATTTGGGCTCTATCTACGTCTCCATCTGCCGCTTGGAGCAAGCGAAGGAGGATGTTTTCTACGTCTTCACCTACATAGCCTGCCTCCGTTAGAGATGTGGCGTCTGCCACGGCAAAAGGCACGTCTAAAAGCTTGGCCAAAGTTTGAGCCAAAAACGTCTTACCTGTGCCAGTAGGGCCTAGCAACAAAACATTGCTTTTTTGTAGCTCTGCCTCATCTGCCTGGGCATCTTCCTCATCAAGGGAGAAAGCTTCGTCAAGCTTTTTTATGCGTTTATAGTGGTTATAAACAGCCACAGCTAAGGCTTTTTTTGCCCTATCTTGACCTATTACATACTTGTCCAAATGCTCTACAATCTCTTTAGGCTTAAGGACTGTGAGGTCTCCTGCCAAGAAATCGTCTAAATGGTCTTCTCCGTGGCCTTCTCTATATATTATGTCGTAGCAGGTGTCTATACAGTTGCCACAAATATATACGTCATTTCTTTGCCCTGCGATGAAGTGGACGCTGGGTATTTTGGGTTTTTCGCAGAAGCTACAAAACAACTGCGGTGGTTGGTGAATGTTTGACAAAGGTATACCTCCTTGGTTTTATAGTAAGTGCCTCTCTTGCCTTTGCCCCGCAAGGGGGCAAAGGCAAGAGAGGCGGGTGCGGGTTGCCCTGCGGGCAACCCGCACCCGAGGGGGGCTTTGCGTGTCTTGGTTACTGAAGCAATTTGCCCCCCTCCCGACACGAGTGGGTGTGTGGTTCTCTTGATTAGCTTTAGATTATTGTGCTTTTGTGATTATCTCGTCAATCAAGCCATATTCCTTGGCCTCTAAAGACGACATAAAGTTATCTCTATCCGAATCCTTTTCGATTTGCTTTACAGTCTTGCCTGTGTTTTCTGCCAAAATCTTGTTTAAATGCTCTTTATCTCTAGCTATACGCTTTGCATATATCTCAAAGTCAGACGCTTGGCTTCTAGGCATGCCGCCAGATGGCTGGTGTATCATTATCTCGGCATTTGGCAAGGCAAAACGCTTGCCTTTTGCACCAGCCGCTAGCAAAAACGCACCCATAGACGCCGCCATGCCAATACATATAGTAGACACATCAGGCTTGATAAAGTTCATTGTGTCATAGATGGCAAGGCCAGCCGTTACGGAGCCACCTGGGCTGTTGATGTAAAAACTAATGTCTCTATCAGGGTATTCTGACGCCAAAAACAACATTTGAGCAACAATTAGGTTTGCCGTTTGATCTGTAACCACATCACCTAAAAAGATAATGCCATCACGCAAAAGGCGAGAATAAATATCAAAAGAACGCTCACCACGGCTGGATTGCTCTACAACCATGGGCACCAAAGCCATATCATGCTGTCTATCAAAAAATAAGTTATTCATATCCACAAAGCTCCTCTTTCGTGTTATTCAGCTATAGCAGCTTTTTTAACTAGCTCTACAGCCTGCTTGGCTTTAAGGTCGCCTTCAATGTTTCTGATGCCCACATCCCCTATAACCTCTAAAAACTGGGTTACATCCATACGGTACATTTCTGCAAGCTTTTTGATTTCTTCATCCATAGCTTCTGGTGTTGTTTTAATATCTTCTTGGCGGATGATAGCCTCTATAGCCAAGCGGCTTCTAACGCCCTTTTCAGCCTGCACCTCATACACAGCACGCATGGAGTTTATGTTCATGTTCATTTGCTGCATATATGCCTCAAAATTCATGCCTTGTTGCTCTACCATGTTTGCATATTCGTTGATTCTTCTATCTATTTCATTATCAATCATAGAACGAGGGATTTCGTCAGTTACCCTTGCAGCTAGGCCTTCAGCTATTTGCTCGTCTACCTCCCTTTGGCTGTCTGCTAGCTTTCTCTCTTCAATCTTTGCCTTTATATCGGCTTTATATTCCGCCAATGTTTCAAATTCTGAAACTTCTTGAGCAAAGGTGTCGTCAGCCTCTGGCAGCTGCTTTTCTTTAATCTCGTTAAGCTTTACCTTAAACACAGCAGGCTTGCCCTCTAGGTGCTTTGCATGGTACTCCTCAGGGAAGGTTACATCCACATCAAACTCTTCGCCAGTATTTTTGCCTACGATTTGGTCTTCAAAACCAGCTATGAAAGAGTTGCTGCCTAAAACAAGCTCGTGAGCATCGCTTTGGCCGCCTTCAAACGCTATACCATCAACAAAACCCTCAAAGGCAATGTTGGCTATATCGCCCTTTTTAGCCGCTCTATCTACAACAGACAACACCCTTGCGTTTTTCTCTCTTTCAGCATCAACCCAAGCGTTTATCTCTTCATCTATAACATTTGTTGTAACTTTTCTATATTTTATGCCTGTATAGTCTTTAATCTCTATATGTGGCTTTGTGTCTACCGTTAAAACAATCAAAGCACCGCCGTCTTTTTCTTCATAAGTTTCGATAGAAGGCTTAGACACAACCTCCCTCTCTAAATTATGCTCTTGCAACGCCTCTTCATACATGGCTTCAAACATAAGCTCTAAAGCACTTTCGTAAAAAAAGTTTTTGCCAAATTGCATTTCAATCATCTTTCTAGGCACTCTACCCTTCCTAAAGCCAGGTAGAGAGACCTTGTCTCTATTGTCTAGGTATGCCTTGTTTAAAGCCACCTCAAAATGCAGCTGGCTAACCTCTAAAGTCATTTTGATTGAATTTTTGCCGTTTTCTTCTACGCTACTTTTAGCAATTTTGCCTTCTAAATTTCCAAACATTTCTATATTTCCTCCTCATATTAAGTCTCGTTTTTAAACTTCTACACATAGCACTTATAATAACACAAAACGGAAATAAAGTCCACTATCTCTTTACACGTTTTAAGATATATGTAACCGCAAAAGCCACCAAAATGATGATAACCGCATAAAGGACTTGAAAACCCCCGCTTTCTCTTTGTTCGTCATAAAAATATATATCTTGATAGCCCTCATTTTGATGATGTGAGCCGTCAAGATATATTATTTGAGTAAACCCTCCAGAATCCATAGCCATCATCTCCTTAAAATAATTGTATCACATGATTTTCCAAGTGTCAAAATAGCACATAAAAAGTAAAAACCAATTACTTTTGTAATTGGTTTTTCAATAAGCTTTGATTGTTTATATAATTCTTCAAATTTAGTCTGTGTTATTTTTGGAATTAAAGGGCATCATTCCATAAAAAGGATTAAAAATTACATCCCCTGCTGTTGAGGTATACCCTCCTGCCGTCCAAAAAGTGACTGTATATAAGATACTCAAACTTGCAACAGTTTGCCCCATCGCCCCTGAAGATCCTGTCATACCCATGTTTGCTTCTCCTTGTCCGGGAGATAGAGCACCAAATAGATGAGTTCCTCTATATGCTGAGCCATCCGATCTAACTCCAGTAGTAACTGCCATGACAGATACTAAATGGGTACTCTGGTTCGAGACAGTCATGCCATAGCTCGTGGGTCCGCTGAAGAAATGGTGTGTAAGCACAAAACCTGCTCTTGGTAAAATTTGCATAGTTTCAAACATATGTTGTGGACATATTGCACTTAAGTCTTCTATCCCGTCTAGTCCTAGAGAGTCAATCATCTCATCCAAAGGAGCCCATGCGATGATTATTGAGTTTTCATATTTATGGTATGATTTAAAAACTTCAGCACTCCCATTCATGAATAGTAATGCGTCCCCTCTATAAATTTCAGCACTATGTTCATCAAGTGATGAAATAAGGTTTGTATTTGGTGCATGTATTTTTATTTCCCCTGAATATGGGCTAATGTTTTTCCTCTCCACAAGAGAAGTAGTTTTTATCGAATAGTGTTCAGGTATCCATATTCCTATTGAAAAACTTTCTTCTTGTTGTAAAATTATGGTTTCATGTCTCACGATTCCCTCTAAAGACTCTTCGGAATATTGAGCGTGTTGGTCTGATGCACGTAAATCTAGATTTAGCATTGATGCGATAAACATTGTCGATATCACTAGTGCTGTTGTAAGTACTTTTAACTTTTGCTTCATAATGAAGACCTCCTTAGAATATAGGCCTTTTAGTAGGATTTTTTATAATACAGGATTATTATACCATATTATATTCTACCAGTCAATATTTTTTTACAAAAAGATTTAAACATATTTAAATGATAATGTTTGAGTTTTTAGACATAATAATCTTCATAAGGAGTGTTGACATGAAAAGGCGATTTTTTTATATATTTATGATTTGTTTTCTTATTTTTAGCACCGCAACCCTGCAAGCGGAGGAGGCAGAGCAACCTAAAGGCGATTACCCTAAATGGTTTGATTTTAACGTGCCTTTGGCTGTTTTAAAACAGGCATATAAATATGATGTAGAATCACAAAAGGGTGAGTTTCCCCTAGATTTTGTGCAGCTGCTTGCCTACTCTGCCGCAAAAAATTGGGGAGAATTTAAAAGCCAAAAGCCTTGCAAACATATGGATGATGTGGTCAAGCGTATACGTGGCGGAGAGTATCTACATGATATTGCCGCAGATATAAAAATGTACCCTTTTTACCTTCGCACATATGGGGCGGTTTTAGGCAATCTTGTGGGCAGTTATCAGCGTGATGGAGAGGTGCATTATGGTCTTAAAGCGTTTTTCCCCATTGCTAAAAACTTTGGCTATAGCCACTCTGATGATTTTGGCAACCCTCGCAGCTACGGCTACAAGCGGGTGCATCTAGGTCATGATATGTTTGGGTCAACAGGCACGCCTATAATAGCTGTTGAAGATGGCATTGTAGAGGCCACAGGGTGGAACCAGTATGGAGGCTGGCGTGTAGGCATACGCAGCCTTGATAACAAGCGATATTATTACTATGCGCACCTTAAAAAAGACACCCCCTATGCCCAAGGTATAGAAAAAGGCGCCTTTGTGCAAGCTGGTGATGTTGTGGGTTATCTCGGCAACACAGGCTATTCTACAAAGGAGAATGTGGCTAATATAAAAGCTCCCCACCTGCATTTTGGCTTGCAAATAATTTTTGATGAAAGTCAAAAAGATGGCTATAATCAAATATGGATAGATGCATACAATATTGTGAAGTTTTTAAGTCAAAACAAGGCGGAGGTTATAAAAGGTGAAGGTGGGCATTATACAAGAACATCAAGCCCCTACAATCCCATAGAGGATTAGGTCTATAATAAAACAAAAGCAACCCCCACCATACTAACATGCACTCACACCATCATTGCGGGCTTGACCCACAATAGACCTGTATAGAAACAAACCCAAGTGTGCCATCCCGTATCATCCCTACTCGCCATCCCGAACCACCCCTGCTCGTCATCCCGAACCATCCCTACCGTCATCCCGTGCTTGACACGGGATCTAATCGAAGGAGAGGAGACTTAGTTGGGGTTGTATACTATCATGCATAGATCCCGTGTCAAGCACGGGATGACGACAAGGGGAGGTTTGTTGCTACCCACACGTCATTGCGGACCCTTGGTTGAGCTTGCTTTTAAGTGAAACTTGATCCGCAATCTCTAATAGACCTGTAGCGAAATCATCCCACACCGTCATCCCCAGCTTGACTGGGGATCTCACTATACTAATCATTTAAAGGTAAGCAAGTAATGCTAGAGAGTTCTCCAGTCAAGCTGGGGACACGTCATTCCGATTTGACATTTTTAGGATACCTTCGATCGTCATTGCGGACTTGATCCGCAATCTCCCTTACTTGCAATTGCTTATTTTAAAGCGATAAGTATATT
>WQVB01000070.1 GCA_009781815.1 Defluviitaleaceae bacterium | reverse complement strand
TAAGCCTTTAGAGATGCGTCTGAACTTATTCAAACTTCATTCCTCCTTTGGAAATGTCTTTCAGGTCTAGGGTTTATAGGGTCAGAAAATAGCTGTTTTTATACAAAAATAACAGCATATTACATGCAAAGAATATTAAAACAACCCTCCTTTTTTTCTTGAGAAGTTTAAAAAATATATTAATGCCCCTCTAGGGTCCAAAAATAACAACATAAAAAAACAAGTAATGAAAGCTTTTTAGATTTTTGATTGATTTTAAATTTGTACTAAAGAAAAATAATGAAACTATCTTTAAAATAAAAACGAGTATGTAATTTGAAATTCACAAGTTCATACTTGGGAAATTTTAGATGTGTTCCTGTGTTTCAAACATTATACAACAAAGAAAAGACAATTGCAATAGTTTTTTTAAAATTTTTTTAAAAAATTTTTTTGCCCTTGATTTTTCTTATGTATTATGTTACCATAAGGCTATGTATAGTGAGATTTATACGACTTTTATTTCGTCAACATATTTTCTAAAAATCAAAATTTCAGGAGGTTTCTTTTTTGGATAATCAAGAAGGCATTAAAAAATCATTGGTAGAATTACGTGAAGAAGCAAAAGCTTTAGGCATTAAAAGCGTTACTATTATGCGTAAGGCGGAGCTTGTTGTTGCTATAGAAAAAAAGCTTGCAGAAAGCAAGGTTGAAGAAGAACCCCCTATTAAAGAAGAAGCACTCGTCAAAGAAGTTACAATTAAAGAAGAACCCGCCTTAAAAGATGCTGCCCCCACCCAAGCCCTCGCCACAGCACCTTTAATGAAAAGGCCAACTGGCGAAAATAAATCACATCTAAAGGCAGACTACCTTGAGATTTTAGACTCAGGCGAAGAAGTATCAGGCATTTTAGACATTCACCCCGACGGCTATGGCTTTTTACGCTCCTCACAAAACTATGTAACCACCCCAAACGACATATATGTCTCTCAAGCACAAATACGCCGCTTTCGTTTTAAAACGGGAGATTTGATAAAGGGTAATTTGCGAAAGCCAAAAGAAATGGAAAAGTTTAGGGCTTTGCTTTTTGCCAAAGAAGTAAACGGAGAGCCGCCTGAAAAAATATATAGAAGAGCTAATTTTGAAGATTTAACACCTATTTACCCTGAATATCGCCTATCCCTAGAAAGTGGCCCAAGGCCGCTAGCAACCCGCCTTATAGACCTTATAGCCCCTATAGGGCTAGGGCAAAGGGGTATGATAGTCTCCCCCCCAAAGGCAGGCAAAACCATGCTTTTAAAGCGTATAGCCAACGCCATCTTAAAAAACCACGACAGCATACATTTGATTGTGCTGCTGATAGACGAAAGACCTGAAGAGGTTACGGATATACAAAGAAGCATAGGCAGCGAGCGAGCTGATGTTGTCTATTCTACCTTTGACGAGCAGCCAGAGCACCATAAAAAAGTGGCGGAGATTGTGCTTGAGCGTGCAAAGCGTATGGTAGAGCACGGCAAAGATATTGTTATTTTGCTTGATTCTATCACCCGCTTATCTCGTGCTTATAACCTTACAATGCCCCCAGGGGGCCGCACCCTAACAGGTGGCCTTGACCCTGCTGCTTTGCATATGCCTAAAAAGTTTTTTGGAGCCGCTAGGAATATCGAAAACGGAGGCTCACTCACTATTTTAGCGACAGCCCTTGTAGACACTGGCTCTAAAATGGATGATGTTATTTTTGAGGAGTTTAAGGGTACTGGCAATATGGAGCTGGTGCTGGATAGACGATTAAGTGAAAAGCGTATCTTTCCAGCTATTGATGTGCAAAAATCAGGCACACGCCGTGAAGAAATGTTGCTGACGGAAAATGAGCTTAAAGCCTTGTTTATACTACGCCGCCGTGTAAGTGGCAGCCGCAGCGTGCAAGAGTTTAACGAGCAATTAACAGATATGCTTGCAAAAACAGGTAATAATACCGAATTTGTGGATACAATAAACTCTATGGAGCAAAGAACACAAAAGGAGAAGCTTGCAGCCAATGAGCATGAAAAATTTTAAACTATTAGAAACAATGGATTTAAAGCATATGCCTGCCCAAGGCAACTTGTATCAACATACAAGCGGTGCGTCTATCTTACATTTAAAAAGCGATGACACAAACAAGGTTTTTTCAATAAGTTTTAAAACCCCCCCGACAGATAACACGGGCATAGCACATATTATCGAGCATAGCGTTTTAAACGGCAGCAAAAAATACCCTATCAAAGACCCTTTTATGCAGCTTATAAAGGGCTCTTTATACACTTTTTTAAATGCCTTTACCTACCCAGACAAGACGGTATACCCTGTAGGGTCTGTAAATGATGCGGATTTTTTGAATTTGATGGATGTATACCTAGATGCTGTGTTTTTCCCTTTAATCTACGACCGCAAAGAGGTGCTAGACCAAGAGGGGTGGTATTTTCAATTGGAAAAAGAAGATGACCCCCTCACATATAACGGCGTGGTGTATAATGAGATGAAAGGTGCCTATGCAGACCCTTATAGGCTGCTTTATAACGCCTTGGATAGGGCTTTGCTGGCTGACTCTACCTACAAATTTGAAAGCGGAGGCAACCCCGAAAACATACCAGATATCACCAATGAAGACTATTTAAACTTCCATAAAAAATATTATAGACCAGAAAATGCCTTTATATATTTTTATGGGGATATGGATATAGAGCTTTGTTTTAAAAAGCTTGATGAGGAGTATCTATCAAAGTTTGAAAAAACGGGCGAAGTGGTAGAAATAACCCCTCAGCCGCCTATACAAGGGCCTGTTTTTGTTTCAGATGAATATTCGGTAACGGATGAAGAAGATTTGGAAGAAAACTACGCTGGCGTTGGCTATATTTTGCCAGTGGATGTGCCTCAAGAAGATGTGGTGGCTTTAAAGTTGCTTAATTACATTCTCATTTCTACCCCTGCATCCCCCCTATATAAGGCTTTTGTAGAGGGTGGCATAGGTGAAGATGTGTCAGGCAGCGTAGCAAAAGACATCTTGCACCCAGTTTTTAATATTGTGATGAAAAACTGTAAGCTAACCCAAAAAGAGCTGCAAGCCTTTGTAGAAAAAACTTTAGAAGATATAGCTAAAAATGGGCTGGACTATGACTTTGTAGAGGCTTGCATAAACTTTTTTGAGTTTCAAGCAAAAGAGGAGGACTTTGGGCCAAACACCCCAAAAGGCCTTGTTTATAACCTTAGAGCTTTAACCAGATGGCTCTATGGAGAGACCCCTTGGGAGGCTCTAAACGGCATCACAATCCTCGAAGAGATACGAGAAAAATGCAAAGATGAAGGCTACCTTAAAGGCCTGATACAAAAATATTTTATAGATAACAACCATAAGGGCTATGCCACAATCAACCCTGTTTTAGGTTTGGATGAAAAACAAGAAAAAGCCACAGAAGAAAAGCTAGCCGCCATAAAGGCTAAGCTTTCTGATGAAGAGAAAGAAGCTATAACTCAAGAAAATAAAGCTTTAAAGGCCTTTCAAGAGGCGGAAGACCCGCAAGAGCTAATCGAAAAGATACCCCAGCTATCTCTCTTGGATATTAAAACCCAGGTAGAAAGCGTGCCGCTGCATGTTAAAAAAGAGGGGGATATGCACCTCCTCCATGCCCCTTTAGAGACAAACGGCATAATATACACAACTTTCGCCTTTGATATGAGCAGCCTGCCCGTAGAGCTTTTGCCTGTAGCCAGCATATTACAATATACCCTTTCAAAGGTTGCTACAAAAAACCATGACATGGCGGCCATCACCCAGCAAATCAAAGGCAACCTAGGTGGGCTTGCCTTCTCGCTAGATAATGTGCAAAGCACAGGTGAGGGTGGCTTTACGCCATTTGCCATTGTGTCTAGCAAGTTTTTAAAGAAAAACACGCCAAAAATGTTTGGCATTATAAAAGAGATAGTGCATCACTCGGTTTTTGATGACAAAACCCAATTGAAAAACTATCTTTTAGAGATGAAATCAGCCCTAGATGACACCATCTTAACATCAGGCACATCTATAGCTTTAATGCGTTCTATGACGTACTTTTCACCTCTGGCGGCTTATCAAGACGCTACAAACGGTCTAGGTTTTTATGACTATATAAGAGACATCTGCGAAAATTTTGATGCTAAATTTGAAAAGCTCAAAGATGATTTGCAGGCCGCCATTGGCTATATCTACAACCAAAACAACGCAAGTTACTCCCTAGTGGCAAATGATGATTTGTATAAAGAGTTTACCCAAAACGGGCTTGTAGATTTTCATGACGCCTTGCCTAAAAAAACCTTGGCAGCAGCTCCAAAGCCCCAGCTGATAACCCCTAAAAACGAGGGGATTATTACTGCGTCAAAGGTGCAATATTGTGCCCTTTCTGCCAATTTTGTTGATGTGGGTTACAGCTATGATGGCGGCTTAAAGGTGCTCTCTAATGTGGTTGATAACTACCTCTACGAAGAGATAAGGGTAAAGGGCGGTGCATACGGCTACGGCAGCTCCTTTGAGCGTAAGGGCAATATGTATATGTATTCTTATCGAGACCCTGAGGTAGAGGCAACATACGGCGTGTACAAAAAAGCGGCATGCCACATTCGCAATTTAGACATAAGCCAAAAAGAGATTGAAAAGTATATTTTGGGGGCTATACGTGTTTTTGATAAACCTGCAAGCAACGCCCACAAAGGCCTGCGAGCTATTAGCAACCACATGCAAGGCATCACCTTAGAGATGCGTCAAAAAGAGCGTGATGAGGTGCTTAGCACAGATTTGGCTAAAATCAAAAGTTTTGCAGACATACTTGAAGAGGCGGTAGCTCAAAACTACATCTGTGCCGTTGGCAATGGTGCTTTGCTAGAAGAATCAAAATTGTTTACCACGATGAAAAAAGTATAAAAGAAACCCCACATTAAAGCCTATGCAAAGGCTGATAATGTGGGGTGTTTTTGTGATTGCTTTAATTGACCTAAGTCGTATTCTTGCTTATCTTGTTGTTGTCTCGCTTCCTTTAAATCGCCATCCCATTCCCCCCGTCGCCATCCCACTCCCCCTACCGTCATCCCGTGCTTGACACGGGATCTATGCATGATAGGACACAACACCTAACTAGGACTGCCCTTCTCCAATTAGATCCCGTGTCAAGCACGGGATGACGGCAGGAGGCTACTCATCTTCGTCATCCTCAACCAAGGGTTGGGGATGACGATAAGTGAGCTTCTTCAAAATATCAAATCGGAATGACGCATCTCGAGCTTGACGCCCCCAATCAAGTTGAGGGCAGGCTCTACGGATCCGCAATCTCTAGGCTTACAATCGTTGCTTTTTAGCAATTAGTATAAGTGAGATTACGGGTCAAGCCCGCAATGACATGCTTAAGTGATTGACAAATTAAAATGGCGTGAGCCTGCAATAGACTTGCAACGAAACAAATCCAATATGCAACCCACCCTGTAGGGAGTGGATTTATCCACTCCGCAATGGCTTATCTTAACCATGATAATAACCCTACTCGAATGATAACGGAAGGGATAAATCCCTTCCTACAGGGTGGGTTGGTAAGGTGGTGTTTTGTTTTGCTGCGAGTTTAATGATAAGCTTGAGCAATATCGACATTTACTAAAGTTAGCTCCCAAAATCCTCCAAAGCCCGCAGGAGGTCTTCGTTGCCTATGATTTTTATGCCATCAATCAGCCTTTGTTGCTCAGGTTGGGGCAGGCTAGATATAGGGCGGGTTGTTAGCTCTTTTATGCTTTTGTCGTCATCATCATAAAAAACTGCCACAAAACCCTCATGGACGGATATGATGAATTGTCTACTTTGCAAAGTTTTGTTTTGTTGCAAATGCACCTCATAAGGCGAAAAATAAATTATTTGCCAGTCTGCAAATATATTTTCTAGCTCATCACGGCTTCGCCCTAGCAAAAATGGCGAGGGGGAGGCCTCTTGCACCCTTTCAAAGCTTTCTGTTTGTGGGTTAAAATAGTCATAAATCATTACAGTTTCGTTGGATATTCTATATACGTCCTCCTCTCCTTCTAAAGCTCCATTCATCACCTCATCAGCGGTAGCGTTTTGCTGTGGTGCTAGGGGTTCTTCATCAAAGGGCAAGGCTAAATCTCCATAGACATTAGATAGAGAATCATCAGAGCTTATAAAAGAAAACAGCACAATGCCGCCAAAGGCCAGCAGCAATGCCATCATCACAAAAACCATGGGGTATACAATTCTTTTCATAAAAACACTCCTTACTATATTAAGGATGTGTTCAATAATTCCATTCCGCCATCTTTTCGGCTTATTTCTCGCTAGGCTGCGTCAAGCCATCCTAGCAAAAGCTTTGGCTTTGCGTCGTCAGGCTTTCCTTACCTAACAAGAACCAACGCTTTCGCTTTGCGAAAGTGGGCTTTGCCCAGTTTGCCACGGGCAAACCGTAAGGCTCGAAAATCTGACGAAAGCGAATTATTGAACACATCCTAGTAGGAGTGTTTCCAATTTTTAGATATTTATTCTTATTAATATTGAGGCAGGAGGATTATTTGCCCTTCTTGTATCATATTTGCGTCTGCTATATTGTTTATCTCCATTATTCTACTTACCATAGAGGTGTCTCCGAAGAATATGCGGCTTATTTGCAACAGGCTGTCGCCCGACTGTATGGTGTAGTTTTCAGGCACATTTGCAAAGATGTTTACCACAGGGTCTTCATGGTAGGGGTTGTAGATTG
>WQVB01000069.1 GCA_009781815.1 Defluviitaleaceae bacterium | reverse complement strand
ATTAAATACCGTTTCCAATGTGCTTTATATTGGTATTGGATGTGCCATATTTTATCATCTGCTTTCAAGACGCAAAGCATAAATAAAAAAACACCAGAATGATTTTAATATCCCAAATAGACCCTTCCATATGGGTCTATTTGGGTTTGTTGGAGGTTTAGCATGAGCATAAAGACATGGATGCCTAAAATCATATGGGCTGCTATCATTTTAGGCATTGTCGCCTTATTCTTAACCCATAGAACATCCACTCACAACATAAACATACAAACCTATGGGGTTTTGTTTAGAAGCGGAGAAGATGAATATACAATACACCAAGTGCATATTAGAGGAGAGTTTCACAGGCGAATTGTAGACCACGGGCTGCGTGGAGGCATCTTTCACGGGCGACTAGAGATTGAAGGCTTAGATCTTCTAGAAGATATAGGCAATTTTCGGGTTACTTTTGTTTTTGGAAGCAGGGTTGGGTTTTCAGCCTTAGAAGTTCGCCACATGCATATAGACCCAATGATACGCACTTTGGGCATGATAGGTTTTTCAGAGGCATCAGGGGAGTTGGCTATACGAATCTTTGAACCCTTTGGAGGCCAGCCAGGAAGCAGCTGGAGCTATGATGGCGGGCTGGTTTTTGTAGACCCCGCCAAAGATTTAGAATCCGCCAAACGCATATATAATTCATTCTTTATCCATTAAACAAAAAACACCAACCTAATCAAAGGCTGGTGTTTTTTCTTCTGTTTCATTTTCTTGCATTTGTTTATATTCAGGAGTATAAACCGATATAATGGGTATGTTCATAGTTACCGTCAGCATCTGCCCTTCTCTCAAAAGCCCATCAGGGTCAAGGTCAGGGTTGTGGTAGAAAAGGCTAGAGCGTGTCATCTCATACATTCTGGCTATAGAGTAAAAACTTTGCCCTCTCTGCACCTGATGCTCTGCCAGCACATACCTGCTGGTTGTTAGCATTCTATAGGCATCTATAGCACTTGTTACCTCTTCTATATTTATGTAGCTGGTTATAATGCGTACATCTTCTTCAAAATTGCCCTCTTGGGAGATGCTTCTAAGCACTTCCTCCCCTTGAGAGAGGTTTTGCAGAGACACTATCTGCAAGCCATTCACAACAATATTCGCCCCATATACGTATATATTAGAGCTTTGAGCAAGCATGGTTACCATTGTGTCAAAGTTTATAGTATCAACGCCTCTAGGCGGCCTTGCGTGGCGTAAGGTGATATCATCCCTCAAAATCACCCTTGTTTCAAACTGGTTTTCAAGGCGGGCTTGGGTGTGGGTGATGATGTATTGTATATCCCCCTGCCCTCTTGACCATTGCACAGCCCCTATATATTCGCCGTTAACACTTACAACAACCGTGTCAGGCCTTGCGGTAAAGGCGATTAGCACAAAGCCAAAGATAACCAATATAGAAGCCAAAAGCAAGAAAGATATGCCTCTATAGGCCCTTGACCTTTTTAGACCCACGAACCAATCTCTAATAGAAAGCCCAGCAGACCTTAAACCGTCAAACATCAACAAAGAACGGTCTCTCCTAATTGGTTTTGATGTTCTTTGCGTGGTGGACGCAGGGGTTGCCCTTCTTTGGGGTGGTCTGCCTTGCGGTCTAGCTGGAGGGCGTCTAGGAGGCATCGCCCTCCCTTGAGGTTGAAACGCCCTAGCTTGACCCCTTTGAGGGAATTGTCTTTCCATTTTCAACGCCTCCTATCTTTACTAATCGTCATTGCGGGCTTGATCCGCAATCTCTTTAATTCCCTAAAACTGTAACCGAAACAGCACGGTTGGTTTGGTTGGCGGCAGATACAATCTGCAAGTTCATGCCAAGTTGTAATTGGTTAAGACCTATTATTTGCCCTGTAACGGAATTTACAAAAACTGTGTTATTATCAAACGTGAATGTACGTGTTTGAAAGTTGCTATCACGCACCACAAGTTGCCCACCAGTTACATTCA
Source organism: Defluviitaleaceae bacterium (assembly GCA_009781815.1). GTDB lineage: Bacteria > Bacillota > Clostridia > Lachnospirales > WRAX01 > WQVB01. Next base: position 4,778 of record WQVB01000069.1, on the reverse strand, counting down.
TCAATTGGCCAGTAAAGTTTACATTAGATTGACCTTGCAGCAAATGCACGCCGATAACCTCTTGAGAGTCAAACCAAAGGCGGATTCTTGAGCCTAGTGTGAGCTCAAATGCATCCACATGCCCATCTACAAGCAAGAAGGTGTATTCCGTAGCATTTGCCCCCGTGCCGCTTGACACTGTAACAAAGTTTTGCCCACGGCTAGTGATGAAGATATCACGCACATATACGTCCATTGTGCCTCTTGCAGTGCCAGGTTGTGCTTGTATTTGCGTTGCACGCCCGTGGTCAGCAGTAAGGTTTATTGTGTCGCCAATGCGAAGCTGGCGGCTGTTTATATTAGCTTGGTTGCCTCTTGTTATTGTGGTTTGGTTATTAACCGTAAAGCTACGAGTGTTGCCGTTTGCATCTTCAAGGGTGATGGTAGGGAAGGTTGAGCTAGCACTAAAATCTTTCTCAACAAGCCTACCACTCATTTGGGTTATACGCTCTTCAACCTCCGCAATATATGCGGTGCTGCCATAAACCTGTGCTACAATAAGGTCGCCTACAACTATAGTGCCAAAGTTAACGCTTGCCCCTGCACGGGTGATGGTTGCGTTGTTTGTAAAGGTATAATCTCTAATTTCTGTTATAATATCCCCACGTGGGTTTAAATGTCTAGTTTCGATACCGATGGTTCTATTAGCCGCATTTACTCTCGCAACAGTTCCATCTACAGTACGCATTTGCTCTGGTGTTGGTGTTTGGTTGTTGCTTGTTTGGTTGTTGTTATTGCCAGTTGTTGCAGCAGTCGCCGTTATAGACACAATCTCCGTGCCTGATAAAATAGCCGTAAATGTCATGCCTGGGGCAAGGGCTGCAAAGTTTGCATTGTTGCCACCAACTGTTATCAAAGCATTTTGAGAAAGAGCAAAAACACGATTATTGTGAGCTGTGTTGCTAGATGAAACCAAAACCGAACGCAAGCTAGGGAAGGTGTTTGTGATTGTGCCTGTTACAGCTTCAACCCCTTGGTTGTTTTGGTTGTTGTTTGCGTTGTTGTTGCTAGTAGAGCCGCTACCAGGGTGGCCGCCAGTTAAAAGTGGAGAGTTTATTTCATGTAAAGTTGCATCCACAAGCATAGCCATTGCCGCTCGGTTTACATCGCCCCTAGGGTTCACCGCCCCAGCGGAGCCGTTTAAAATGCCTAAGCTTCTAAGATAATAAACAGACGGGCGAGCAGAAGGGGTGATAAGGTTGTCATCACTAAACAAAGGCACGCCAGACACCGACGCCGCCTGTTGAGTGTGCCCCATAAAACGCACTAAGAAAACTGCCACTTGCTCTCTAGTTAAAGACGGGCGGGTTTGAGTGTTGCCTTGCATAACCACAAAATTGTTAAGGTCTGCAGCTGTTAAAATGCCTCTATATAACAAAAAGGCAATCTCTCTATTCATAGTAGCATTCCATGTAGAAAAGTTATTTTGAAAGCCCTCTATCAAAGCACGGCGAGATTCAAAAACATTGTTATAATATGTAACCTGCGCAGGCGTGTGGTTGGCTGGGTTAAAGCCAGACATACGAGCAAAAATACGAACCATCTCAAACATATCAATAGACGCATTTGGGTTAAAGTTGCCTGAAAGGTCCCCTGTCATAATGCCAAGGCTGCTCACCGTCGAGATGGCATCTGCCGCCCAGCTAAGGTTTGGCCCCACATCATGAAAGTTTGCCGCCTGTGCTGTGTTTGCCATAGGTATTACAGCTAAAACCATAGCCATAGCAGCTATCGCCACTTTTTTGAATTTTAAAATAGTTTTTTTCATGTTTGCCTCCTGAATTTTAAATCATATCTTTTGTCATTAAGCTTGTAGCCAAATCACTTGTCCCTCGTCATCCCGCACTTACATCATTTCTTTTGCTGATTGCTCCAGTTTGTCATTGCGGGCCCTTGGTTGAGCTCGGTTTTAAGCGAAACTTGATCCGCAATCTCACTATACTAATCGCCAAAGAGTAACAATTGCAAACCAGAGATTGCGGATCAAGCCCGCAATGACGACATAAAGTGATAACTGAAATATCCAATTCCACAACAAGCTTAATGACAAAAGTAATTTATATTTTATTTAAATTGAACGTGTTATAAACAAATCAACTATATCTGGGTACTTTTCTTTGATATCTTTTAGAGACTCTTCAGCGTCTTGCTTGCTCTTGAAAACCCCAAAGACACTAGACCCCGAGCCAGACATCATAGCCCCTATCGCCCCTTTTTCCATCATGTCTTCTTTCAGCCTGCCTACAATGGGGTATCTGCTCTCCGTTACACTTTCGAGAACATTGCCCATATTGCTACATACGCCAGCCAAATCACCTTGATGTATATAATATATAACCTTTTCTACATCTATAGGCTTTTGCACATTCTCTTGCTTAAAGTTTTTGAAAACATCTTCGGTGGAAACGATAATAGGCGGCTTGGCTAAAACTATATAGGGTATATGTAGTGGTGGCAGCGGCGTTATCACCTCACCCACCCCTGTGGCATGTGCTGTGCCTCCTCTAATGCAAAAAGGCACATCCGCCCCAAACCTAGCTGAAATCTCCATTAGCTCTTCATCACTTATAGGGAGCTTAAAAAGGTCTCTCACCCCCATCAAGGTAGCGGCACAGTCTGCACTGCCTCCCCCAAGGCCAGCGGATGCTGGTATATGCTTGGTCAAGTTAACAAAGATGCCCGTCTCTATCTCAAAAGTCTCTTTTAGATATTCAACAGCTTGATAAACTAGGTTTTTTTTGCCCGTAGGCAGCCAAGATAGGTTGGTTACAAGCTTTATATAATCAGGCTTATACACTTTTTTGATGGTTATCTCATCATAAAGGGCTATAGACTGCATAATGGTAGATATTTCGTGGTATCCATCATCTCGCTTGCCTTTTATGTCTAAAGCTAGGTTGATTTTTGCCCTAGCCCTTACCTTCAACTCCTCCATTATTCACCTCTTCCAAATCAATGTGGATAACTACGTTAATAAGTATGTGAATACTATGTGGATATCTTGTGGATAATTATAATACTATTTTGCCGAAAATTCAAATTAAATTTATGTTACAAAATTCGACTATGTGTGTTATAATATAGCAAAATCAAGAAGGAGCTGAGCCAAAATGTCAAAAAAACTTGGATTTATAGGAGCGGGAAACATGGCAAATGCCATAATAGGCGGCATTTTAAACGCCAAACTTGTGCCTGAAAGCCACATTACTACATCTAAAAAAAGCGAAAACAACCCTGCCGCTACAATTGGGCAAGATATAGTTTTCCTTTGCGTCAAGCCGCAGGTGATTGATAATGTAATAAGTCAGATTAAAGACCTTATAGAGCCTCACCAAATAATCGTTAGCATTGCAGCAGGCAAAACTTTAGAACAGCTACAAGAGGCATTCGGAGACAACACAAAAATCATAAGGGTAATGCCCAACACCCCCGTCATGGTTGGTTGTGGCATGTCTGCCATAGCTTTGGGCAAGCACACAACGGAGCAAGATGCCCAATTTGTTATAGATATTTTTAACACTATAGGCAAAGCCACCATCCTTGCCGAGGGGCTTTTTCACCCCTTTATCGGCGTTGCTGGCTCTTCCCCTGCTTATGCTTATATGTTTATGGACGCCTTGGCAGATGCAGGCGTTGCCTATGGCTTAACAAAGGCAGATGCAACCCGCTTTGCCGCACAAGCTCTACTAGGTGCTGCCAAAATGGTGCTTGAAACAGAAAAACACCCCATCCTTTTGAAAGATGAGGTGTGTTCCCCTGGCGGCACAACTGCAGCTGCGGTTTGCGAGCTTGAAGCACAAGGATTTCGCAACGCTATTATCCAGTCTGCCGTCGCCTGTATTAAAAAATCTATCGACCTTTCAAAATAATTCAGGGCGTGCTAACACTAACAAAAACACATCTTTGCGGCTCCTTACGGTTTGCCTTTGGCAAACTATTACTTTCGATCTGCGAAAGCGTTGGGTTTCCGCCATTTTCACTCGATACTTCCTTATGTGCCTTGGGGGCACACTTCGTCAGCATCTTCTTTAATTTGACGAGGCAGCAGCGTGTCAGACTCGCAAATCTGCATTTTCTTATAGTGTGAACACGCCCTAGAAGAAGCCCTTACTGCCAAACTGGCTAAACAACAACGCCCCCAGCAAGGGTGATGTTTGGTTAGGGTCGTTAATCACAGGTGCTTGCCCGATGGTTTTAACATCCCCATCCACAAGGTTTTCTTCTAAAATTGTAGCCGCTACAGACCCGCCACAGGCATCAGCCTCTTGCATAATCCTATCCCAAGTCGCTCTATCCACAACACCAGTTATAGGCATGCCGAAGATGTTTTGGAAAGTGAAGATTGCATCTCGTGTCATAGCACCAAAGTTGCCGTCAACCGTTAGCGTCCAAAGTTGACCACGTCTGCAAGGCACAATGCGATTTATAGATTGTTGAATAACACCCACATTCTCGCCGCTATCCCCCATGCGGATAGGCGTACCAGGGAAGGTCGGCGTGGTTGGAGGCGGCGGTGGTGGCGTCTCCCCTCCCCCTCCGCAAACATCAGCCTCTTGCATAATCCTATCCCAAGTCGCTCTATCTACAACGCCCGTTATAGGCATGCCGAAAATATTTTGGAAAGTGAATATAGCATCACGAGTCTCCGTGCCAAAGTTACCATCAACGGTTATAGTCCACAACTGACCTCGCCTGCAAGGTACAATGCGATTTATGGTCTGCTGGATAAGCCTTACGCT